>NZ_CAXUCH010000161.1:0-10057 GCF_964249325.1 uncultured Mycobacterium sp.
TCTAGCGCTTGCTACATGTTGATGAAACCGCTGGTGGAAACCGCCACCGCAGCGGGCGCCCGCGCGGTCTACGACGTTGGTGCGCAGCGACTCGTCGTCGAATCCGGCGGGCGAGTGGTCGGAATGTGCGCCCGCCAATACGGCAACGACGTGACGATCCGTGCAAGCCGCGCGGTGGTGCTCGCGACAGGCAGCTTCGCCTACAACGACGCCATGGTTGCCCAATACGCCCCTCGGATCGCCGGTCGACCGGCAGCGTCGATCGAGCAGCACGACGGTCAGTCCATCCGGATGGCGCAGGCGCTGGGCGCCGACCTGGCGCATATGGATGCCACCGAAGTGGCGATCGTCATCGACCCGCAGCAATTGGTACGCGGCATTCTGGTCAACAGCCGCGGCCAACGGTACGTGGCCGAGGACACCTATCCGGGCCGCGTCGGCCAGCTCACGCTGTACCACCAGGAAAACAGCGCATTCCTCATCGTCGACGAGGCCGCACAGAAAGAGGCGATGGCGTCGCTCTCCCCGAAATTGATGCTGCGCCAGCCGGCCTGGGTGTGCGAAACCGTGGCCGAGCTCGAGCACGAGATGGGTCTTGCGCCCGGCTCGTTGCAGGCGACCGTGGCCGCGTACAACGACGGCGCGGTCCACGGCGAGGATCCGTTACTCCACAAGAAGTCCGAGTGGTTGCGCCCGATCGGGTCGCCGGTCGGCGCGATTGATCTGCGCGAAAGCACCGGCGGGTTCACGCTGGGCGGTTTGAAGACCACCCTGGATTCCGCGGTGCTGCACGTCAGCGGGGAGCCGATCCCCGGTTTGTATGCGGCGGGCCGCTGCACCGCGGGTCTGGCCGCCTGGGGTTATGCCAGCGGAATGTCGCTCGGCGACGGCAGCTTCTACGGCCGCCGCGCCGGCCAGGCCGCCGCCACGAGCTGAGCCGGTCCGCTTTTTATGGGGTCGGTTTCGTACGCAACGAATCTGGTTGTTTTCGTGATCGTCGTTTGGTCGCGGCTTACCGCGGCTTACGAGTGACCTTTGCGCCAGGGCGCATCGGGGTCGGCGAGGGTGTCGAGCATGAGCGAAAGCTGTGCTGCACGAGCCAGTTGGGCAGGTCGGATTTGTCGTCGAACGGCTGGCCGCGTTCGGTGGGAACGACCTTGGCGGTGCTTTCGATCAGTTCCTTGGCGCTGCCGACCGCGAGCGCGGGATCATCGCCGATCGCGCGCCTGATGCGCTCAAAGCCCTCGCGAATGGCCGACGGGTCCGCGAGCCTCGCGATGGACTCGATCGACAGCTGCGGCCCCACCGGCGTGATCGGCCGGCCTGCTCGTCGACGTGGTAGCCGTCGCGGCGTAGCGATTTGCGAAAGTGGCTCAGGGACTGCGACTCCCAGCCATTGAGCAACCGTTCGGCGACCGCGGTCTATTAATCGATTGCTTTTGCGACGCCTTGGATGGCTCGAAGTCGTCCATCGGCGAGGGCAAGAGCGAGGTTGTGGGCTTTCTGGTTGAAGTCTGGGACGAAGGCGTGCAGTCCGAGTGGATTGGCTTGCAGGGTCAGGAACATTTGCATCATCTGGGCCGCCTGTGCGGTGAGATCGTTCCAGACCTCGATCGCAAATCCCGACGACTCGACGACAGTCCGCAACTGGTCGGACGTGGTCAGGTGGCTGAGTTCCGGTTGGTCGGCCCATGGCAGCGGATAGCGGAGTTCGCCACGTTCGCCAGTGGTTATGTCCCACATCGCGATCCGGCCCCCGCTGGCTAAAACCCGCCGGGCTTCTTGGTAGAGGATGGTCTTGTCGGGCACGTTCATCTGAACATGTTGGCTGAACACGACCTGGAAGGTGTCGTCGGCGAAGGGCAGTTCGGTGACGTCTGCCTGATGAACGGAAATCTGATCGGCCAACCGGACGAGTCGATTGAGCCAACGGGCCGTTTCGCAGTATTCCTCGGTCACATCGACGGCGGCAACGCTGCAACCACACTGGTTGGCGACGAAGCGAGCGGTACCGCCGATCCCGCTGCCCGCGTCGAGCACCTCGTCCGCAGATGTGATTCCGATCAGGTCCACCAGTTGGCTGGTGGCTATGCGACCCATCGTGTGGAAGTCCTCGAGGAGCGCGAGGTCTGAGGGCTCAAGGTGGTCGAGATCCTTCCCGGCGGCAATGAGGGCTTGCTCGATATTGCGCCGGGACCTGCCAGTCGAGTACTGGGCAGGGATTTGGGTGGTGGTCATGTCCGCTCTTTCAGATCAGGTAGGTTCGCCGAGAACCACGCAGTTGACAAGGTGGGCGACAGCACAGCGGCTGTGTCGTGGATGTGGTCGTCTCTTATGCCCGCTCCTTCAGATCCGATCGGTGCGGATTTGCGGCCGAGTTGGCAGCCAAGACGGTGGGGTGTCGTGCAACTCGAACACAGCGCCGCCGCGTCGAGAGCGTAGATGTCGTGGTGATCAAGCATCGCGGTGGCCTAGGCGTTTTGCCGGGGCTTCCGGTACGCGAGAATCTGACGCGTCAGCGCTAGGCAAGTATTGGACGCGGACCAAGGAAACATCCACGGTGATGATCGCTAGGCGTTGGTCGCCGGTACCATGGTCGCCGCGCCCGGTAGATGCGGCGACGGGTTGGGAAGACGAACTTGCGCAGCGGGGCATAGAGCATGACCGCCGGATCGTGGCGGTACATCGTCTCCACCACCACGTTATTGCCCATCATGTAGGTCATCACTCGGGTCTTGTGCCCCAGTAGCCGCATCATCGGTGTCGGATCCAAGGACCAAAACCGGGCAAACGTGTGCGGTGTGTTCGGCGGTGTAGCGCACAACGGTCGTCCAGCTCGCCCATTTGCAGCAGGGCCCTCAGTTCATCTGACCCGATATCGGGGACAAGTGCCTCGTAGCGCCGGCACAGATCGTCGAAGCCGCTATCGGAGTCGATCACCAGGCGATTGACCTGGTGGGCGACGATGCGGGTGCCGGCGGGCCCGGCAACAGACGGCGTCACGGCTTCCCTCCCATATCTGGATTTCCTTTCGTCAACAAGATCGGTTGTTGACATGAATTTAAACTATATGGATTAGTTTTTCAAGTATGACGTTGAAAAAGGGTTTCGCGCTGGTAGAGTAGCTCTTGTGGCCGGCCGCAAGAGCTACAACCAGAACTGCCCGATCGCCAGGGGGCTCGACATCCTCGGTGAGCGGTGGACGTTGCTGATCCTGCGTGAGCTGCTCGCCGGACCGCGCCGCTACAGCGATCTGCGCGCCGAACTGCCGGGCATTGCGACCAACCTGCTGGCCGAGCGACTCAAGGAACTGGAAAAAGCGGGGCTGGTGGATCGCGCCGAGCTACCGCCGCCGATTGCTCGCACCGTCTACACGCTCAGCGACGCCGGCTGGCAGCGGGTGCTACCTATCCTGCAGAGCCTTGCCCGGTTCGGCCTAGATCGGCTTGACTCCATCGACGGTGGCCCCGTCTCGCCGCTGACTGGATTTCTCGCGTTAATCGTGGTCCCCTTCGACCCGATCAAGGCCGCTGGGATGAATGCGGCTTACCGTGTCGAGATCGACGGCCAGCGTTTCGAATTCGCGCTGGATCAGGGCCATCTAACGGCCGCTCGAGGCGAACCCGACGTGACGGTTAGCGCCAGCGCCGCGGATCTCGCCACCGCGCGCCTCGGCTCCACTGAAGCCAAACGCAGGGCCGCGCTGCGGCGAATCAAATTCCACGGTGAACCCGACGCCATCGAGGCACTGCGCACCGTCTTTTCGTTGTCGGCAAATCAAGCAACACCTGAGACGATCAGCAGATAGACGAGTCACCACGTCCCCCCGATGAACAGAACGGTCATGACCACGCCTTTTGACCGGCGCCAATGTCACCCGCAGCGGCCCATGCTTGTTTGAGGATCGGCGGGTCGACCGGTGCCTCGTTGGCCCAGCGGGTCACCGCGTCTAGCCCGGCTTTAGTGATCTTGTAGAGCCGACGATTACGGTGCCGCCCGTGTGCTCGACGCGCGAAGTCACCAGGCCCAGCTGCTCCAGTTTTTTGAGCTCAGAGTAGATGTGGCTGTAGGCAGGGCTGCCGTAGTAAAAGCGCATGCTCCAGTCGATCCACTTTCGGATGTCATAACCCGAAAGCTCGTGTTCGTAGGACCGTAATGCCGAGCAGCGCCCAGCTGGTCGGCGCAAGATTCGGACCGCCTGGCGGATCGCTGCCTGCCATTTGCCCAGGTTAACAACCGCGCCACTGAACGGTGGGCAGCTCACCGCTGACCGGGACACTGACCGGTGCGGCGCTAGCTGCGGGCCGGAGCCAGACGCTTCAGGGCCAGCCCACCTTCGAACGGCCGATAACCGAAGGCCGCCGGTGCGCGATAGCCGGTGTCTTCGAGCGGGGTGCGCACCTCGGCCACGGTGGGCCCGATCTTGGCGGCAACCGGCGCCAGCCCGTCAAGGTCAAATCTGTACAGCCGGCCGGCGTTGCCACCCAATATCTTCCGGCATTCGTCTTCCGACCTGTTGTGCAATGCCCAGCGGATGGCCAGTTTTGAGTGCGGGGTGAACCCCTCCTCGTGTGGATAGTCGCTGCCCCACATGATGTGGTCGGCTCCCATGAAATCGATCATCCCCGAGTCGAAGGGCGCCAGCTCACTGGCCAGATAGCAGTTGCGCCTTGCATATTCGCTCGGGCTCATGGTCAGGGCGTCGACCGACGACCCGCCGAACATCCCGTAGGTGCGGTTGTGGGCCTCGGATTTCATGGTGGGCACCATCGCGTCGAGCACCGCCAGTTGCTGTTGCACCCACAGCGTGCCCTGCTCGGTCGGCACGAACCGCAGCGTCGGGTAGCGCTCGAACATACCGGCCAGGATGAGGTGGCCGAGCGTGCGCTGGGCCCACAGCGCCATCTCGGTGATCAATACCGCGTTGGACGCCGGCTGGTCCATCGGCATTTCGGGGCTGCCGGCGCCAGCGTGCTGCACCACCGTCATGTCCAGCTCCGCGCACAGCGCCCAGAGCGGTTCGTAGCGGGTGTGAAACAGCGGCGCCACGTGCGGGTCGCCCGGCGACACCGGCGGAATCAGCACCCCGCCGAAGCACATGTGCTCGGCGCCCCACCGAATCTCTTCCAACGCCAGGTCGACGTCGTTGGGGAAGATCTCTATCAGGCCGCGGCGTCGGGTCGGGGCCAGCGAACAGAAGTCGACCTGCCAGCGGTTATGGGCCTGTACACCGGCCCAACGCTTTTCGAACTCGTCGCGGGTCCGGGGCAGGCTGATGGTGATGTTGGGGGTAGTCGGGAAGAACGGCGGAACAGTGTTGGGCAGCAATACCTCCCCAGCGACCCCGTCGGCGTCCATCTCGGAGATCCGAAGCTCGTGGTCCCAGTTCCGATTGGCCGTGGCGATGATCAGGTCGTCGAACGGACTGACGTAGGTCTTGGCCCAAGCATCGAACTCGTCGTGCAGACGCGCGGGCAAATACTGCTTGTACTCGTAGAGATCGGCCCCGGCGTGGGTGTCGGTCGAGATGACGACGTACCGATCGATTGTGTCCCAGGTTGCAGCCATCGGATCCTCCGGCGTTGTTGATATCAGGCTAGCCTCCCGCTTGGCCGGGCGATCGCAAGATCGTCATCTCATTGAGCGGAAGGTCAGCCGCAGTAGCGGGCATGGTGGAGGTCATGGAGATCGGATTCATCGGCCTGGGCAACATGGGCCGCGGCATGGCCGCCAACCTCGTCAACGCGGGCCACCAGGTCACCGTCTACAACCGCACCGCCGCCAAGACGGAAGCCGTCGCCCAGCTGGGCGCAACGCCGGCCCACACGGTCGCCGACGCCTGCCGCGGCGAGGTCGTGGTCACCATGCTGGCCGGCGACGAGGCGGTCCAGGAGGTCACCTACGGCCCGCAGGGCATCCTCGCGTCGCTGCAGCCGGGCGCCACCCACGTCTCGTCGAGCACCATCAGCATCGGCCTGTCGAAGCGCCTGGCCGCCGCACACACCGAGTCCGGTCAGAACTATGTCGCAGCTCCGGTATTCGGGCGACCCGAAGCAGCTTCTGCGGCAAAGCTTTTCGTCGTCGCCGCGGGCCTACCGGAAATCCTCGACCGGTTGACCCCGCTGTTCGACACGATCGGACAACGCACCTTCGTGGTCTCCGAGCAGCCGCACACCGCCAACCTCGTCAAGCTGTCCGGCAACTTTCTGATCGCCTCGGTCATCGAGTCACTAGGCGAGGCGATCGCACTTGTCGGCAAGGGCGGTGTGGACCCCCTGCAGTATGTCGACATCCTCACCTCGACATTGTTCAGCGCGCCGGCCTACCAGACCTACGGCGGGCTCATTGCACGGCACGAATTCCAACCGGCTGGGTTCGCCGCCAACCTCGGACTCAAAGACATCAAGCTGGCACTGGCAGCCGGTGACCAGCTTCGCGTCCCGCTGCCACTCGCCAGCCTGCTGCGCGACCGCTTCCTGAGCCTGGTGGCCAACGGCCAAGGAGACCTGGACTGGTCGGCGATCGCCACGCTCGCGGGCCGGGACGCCGGTTCTGCCTCAGACCACTCCGCGTAGTCCGTCGGCCCCGAACACCGGCTCCAGCATCGCGCTGAAGTCCGGGCCGCGCCGCAGCGCGTGCCCGCCGTCGACGTTGATGACCTGGCCGGTGATCCAGCTGGCGGCGTCGCTGAGCAGAAACATGGCCAGGTTCGCGACGTCGTCGACCTCACCCACCCGCGGCAGCGGGGTGCACACCCGGTAGTCCTCGCTCAATTCCGGCGAGTCGGTGATCGCCGAAACCAGATCGGTGCGGATCAGCCCGGGCCGGATGCCGTTGACGCGCACCCACGACGGGCCCAGCTCGTCGGCAGCCAACATCATCAGGTGGTCGACTGCCGATTTGGTCACTCCGTAGGCGCCGAACCAGCGGTGGGTATTGCTGGCCGCGATCGAGGAAATGCCAACGAACGATCCGCCGCCACCGCGAACCAACTCACGTGCGGCGTGTTTGAGGACGTACATGGTGCCGTTGACGTTCAGGTCGACGGTGCGTCGCCAGGCCTCCGAGTCGATCTGAGTGATAGGCCCGATGGTTTCCGACCCGCCCGCGCAATGCACCAAGCCGTGCAGCCGACCGCGCCACGCAGTCGCGGCGCCGACCGCCTGTGCGATCTCGTCCTCGTCGGTCACGTCGGCCGGTTCATACCGGATCGAGCCGCCGCCGGCCTTTTCGATTTCCTTGGCGGAAGACTGCAACTTGTACGCATCGCGGCCGATGATCATTACCGACGCTCCCGAGGCGACCAGCCCGGCCGCCACCGCCTTGCCGATCCCGCTGCCACCGCCAGTGACCAGATATGTCCGATCGTCGAAGGAAAGCCGCACGCTAGCTCCTCACTAGGACTGAAACCCGTTCTAAGCATCGAACCATGTACTTGCGCCACGGCAGGTGGACGGAGGTCAGCTGGGAAGCGGCGGTTCGCCGCTGCACCGAGCTGCTCGCACCGGTCATTGCCGAGTACGGCATCGGCGGCCGTCACCGCGTACACCGGCAACCCGCTCGCGCATTCATTCTCGCTGGCCCGCTATACCGGGGTGCTGCTCGGCACGTCCGGCATGCCGGTCACTTACTCGCCCGGTTGATGCATCCGGACGACGCGCGCCCACGCGGTGTGGCCCACGGCGACGTTGTCGTGGTCAGATCGGAGGCTGGCGAGATTGAGGTGCAGGTCGAAGTCACCGACGCAATCAAGCGCGGCGTGGTCTCGCTGCCGCACGGCTGGGGCCACGGCAAGCCGGGCACGCGGCTGTCGGTGGCCAACGGCAGCCCGGGCGTCAACACCAACGTGCTTCCTCCGCCGACCTTTCTCGACGAGCCGTCGGGCAACGGCGCCCTCAACGGCATACCGGTGACGGTCAGCGCCCTCTAGGGCTCGTCGCGGCGGGCGATCTTCGACGGCTTTGCGTTGCGCCAGTCCTCCACATCGGGCGGCAGCCCAACTGGGTACCGGTTCTCGTTGCGCGCCGCCCAGTGTGCGTGTCCGAGCTCGTGCACGTGGAAGGCGTGCCGTAGCGCCTCGGTGAATCCCATCGCATCAGACGCGGCGTTCACCGAGTCTTTGATCAGCAGCGCCGCCATCGTGGGCCGCTCGGCAATACGCCGCGCGAATTCCAACGTCTTCTCCTCGAGCTGGTCGAGCGGAAAGACCTTGGACACCATGCCGAGCCGGTACGCCTCGTCGGCGTCCAATGAATCACCGGTCAACAGCAGTTCTTTCGCTTTCCGCGGGCCGAATTCCCAAGGGTGAGCGTAATATTCGACACCCGGCATACCCATGCGCACTCCGACCACGTCGCTGAACTTCGCATTGTCGGCGGCAACAATGAGATCGCATGCCCAGATCAGCATCAAGCCTGCGGAGATTGCATTGCCCTGAACCTGGGCGATGGTGATCTTGCGCAGATCACGCCAGCGGCAGGTGTTCTGGAAATAAAAGTGCCATTCCTGCAAAAACGTTTTCTCGGCGATCGGATCGCGGGTGGCGCCATATCCACGAAACGTCGGATGCTGCGCCGGACCGGGCTTGCGTTCAGCCAGCGCCGCCTCAGAGCCGAGGTCATGGCCGGCAGAAAAGTTCCGGCCCCGCGCCGCCAGGATCACCACCCGGACCTCGTCGTCGGCCTCTGCGCGCAAGAACGCCTCGTCGAGCTGGACCAGCAGGGTTCGGTTCTGCGCGTTGTGCGCCTCAGGCCGGTTGAGCCAGACCCGGGCGATGCGGCCCTCGTCGAGCGTCTCGTAGGTCACCAGCTCAGCCGAGTCACCATTGACTGCGCCGGTGCCCACATCGTCGTGGACTGCCATTCGCCACCTCACCTGATTAGTCAGATGCTTACAGATTACGGCTACCACGTAACGCGCTCGTTGGCGGGTTGCGGCGGCATGCCTGCGGCCTGAAGCGCACTTCACCTACAGTGAAGTCATGCCTTCCAAGTCTGACCCCGCCGAAATCGGCGACGTGGAACCATTGACGGACAGCACCGCCAGCCAGGCCAGACGCGTCGTTGCCGCATACGCGAACGACGCTGACGAGTGCCGGATGTTCTTGTCCATGCTCGGCATTGGACCGACGAAAAACGAGACGTAAGTGACACCCGGGGAACGCGAGGGCCACAAAAGTTCGGGCCCCGGGGACTCCGACTTCGTGGTGGTCGCCAACCGCCTACCGATCGACATGGAACGGCTCGCCGACGGGACCACCACCTGGAAGCGCAGCCCGGGCGGGCTGGTCACGGCGTTAGAACCGCTGCTGCGCCGTCGCCGCGGAGCCTGGATCGGTTGGCCGGGCATCGTCGATGCTGACGAAGACCCCATTGTGGCGGAGGATCTACGGCTGCATCCCGTCCGGCTCAGCGCCGACGACGTCGCCCAGTACTACGAAGGGTTCTCCAACGCGACGCTGTGGCCGCTGTACCACGACGTCATCGTCAAGCCGATCTACCACCGCGAATGGTGGGATCGCTATGCCGAGGTCAACTACCGCTTCGCCGATGCGACCTCACGCGCCGCGGCTCGCGGTGCCACCGTGTGGGTGCAGGACTACCAGCTGCAACTGGTGCCGAAGATGCTGCGCGAGCTTCGTCCGGATCTAACCATCGGTTTCTTCCTGCACATTCCGTTTCCGCCGGTCGAGCTGTTCATGCAACTGCCGTGGCGCACCGAAATCATCGAAGGACTGCTCGGCGCCGACCTGGTGGGATTCCATTTGCCCGGCGGCGCTCAGAACTTCGTGTTCTTGTCGCGGCGCCTCGTCGGGGCCAATACCTCCCGCGGCGCGGTGGGTGTCCGCTCGCGGTTCGGTGAAGTCGACCTGGGGTCACGCACCGTCCGGGTGGGCGCCTTCCCCATCTCCATCGACTCCGCTGAGCTAGACCAGAAGGCCCGCGACCGCAGCGTCCGGCGGCGAGCCCGCGAGATCCGGGCGGAACTCGGCCACCCCCGCAAGGTCCTGCTCGGCGTCGACCGGCTCGACTACCCCAAGGGCATCGACGTGCGGCTG
>NZ_CAXUCH010000162.1:0-9975 GCF_964249325.1 uncultured Mycobacterium sp.
GGTCGTCGTAGTGCCCGCTGAGCACGTCGTCGGCGGCCTGGTCGGTGGCATGCAACAGGTCGGGCACCCGCAGCCGGGTGGGCCCGGAAACCGACGGGATGGTGGATGTCCGCAGCGCGACAGGGCTGGCGAGAACCATGAGAACTCCGGAGGGATGGACGGATCTGGGGTCGGCGATGCGTCAGGGCCGACAACACTCCAGAACTGTGGCGCGCTCCATCACGGCAGCCAGTGTTGCATAGATTGACTGCGTGCGCTGGTGTCGATATCGCCCGCTGTTGTGGGCCGCGGTTTTTGCGGCCGCATTGTCGGTGACCGCAAGCTGCTCCTCAGCAGATCACGGCGGCACCGCTGGCCGCTCGGCTGCGCCCACGACGTGGGCGCCCTTGCCGGCGACGAGCCCGCCACCGCCCGGCGCCATCGGGGTCTCACCGGGGGGAGTCACCACCAAGGTCGACGTGCCCGCGGACTCATCCCAGGACGAATATGGCCTGGCCTGCCGCGCTGCCCAAGAGTGGATGGCCAGCCGCGGCAGCAACCGGCACGCTCTGATCGAGCCGTATCTGGCGACCGTGCAATCGCCGACCGCCAAGCCGGGAACGGGCACATTCAACAGGCCGTGGGCGCAGCTGACGCCGGGGCAGCAAGCGGCGGTGATCGTCGCGGTACAGGCAGCTGCCGACGACCAATACAGATAACAAAAAGTACGACCCACAATAATAATCAAGGATAAAAGAAAAGCGGCGAATTTGGCGCGGCCGGGAGACGAGACGGCCAAAGAAGGAGTCGCGGCGCGCAGAATGAACTGATGGCCGTCGCTGATCCGGTGCGTTCGCTCGGCGCATCGCAGCCCGCTGCGCTTCGAGTAAGCAACTCATCACGGCCGCGGGTTGCGCTGGCCCTGGGCAGCGGTGGTGCGCGCGGATACGCCCACATCGGGGTGATCAACGACCTGCAAGAGCGCGGGTACCAAATCGTCGGGATCGCCGGTTCGTCGATGGGCGCGCTCGTGGGTGGGCTGCAGGCGGCCGGAAAGCTGCACGAATTTGCCGATTGGGCTAGGTCGCTGACGCAACGCGCCATCCTGCGTCTGCTGGACCCGTCGCTGACCTCGGCAGGAGTGCTGCGGGCCGAAAAGATCCTCGACGCGGTGCGCGACATCCTCGGCGACGTCACCATAGAGCAGCTCCCGATTCCCTACACCGCAGTGGCCACGGATCTTCTGGCCGGCAAATCCGTGTGGTTACAGCGCGGCCCCGTCGATGAGGCCATCCGAGGCTCCATCGCCATTCCGGGTGTGATCGCACCGCACGTGTCCGACGGGCGACTCCTGGCCGACGGCGGGATTCTCGACCCGCTGCCGATGGCGCCGATCGCGGCAGTCAACGCGGACCTGACGATCGCAGTCAGCCTGAGCGGCAGCGAGACCGACGGCGGCCGCGAGTCGGAGCCCCGGGCCACGACCGAGTGGCTGAACCGCATGGTGCGCAGCACCTCGGCGCTGTTCGACACCAATGCTGCCCGGTCGCTTTTGGACCGGCCGACGGCACGGGCGGTGCTCAGCCGGTTCGGCGCCGCAATTCCCGAACCTGACGACGAGTCCGAGCTGACCGACGTCGACGAGCCGCTTGACTATGCCGGGGAACCACCCGAAGTGCCCAAGCTGGGAAGTTTCGAGGTGATGAACCGCACCATCGACATTGCCCAGGCCGCGCTGGCGCGGCACACCATCGCTGCCTATCCACCCGACCTGTTGATCGAGGTGCCCAGGTCGGTTTGCCGCAGTCTGGAATTTCACCGTGCGGCCGAGGTGATCGAAGTCGGCCGCAGGCTGGCCACCCGCGCGCTGGACAGCCTGAACGCCGACGAAGCTGCACCGCCGCCGATCGAGAACTGACCGCGGCATGGTTCGACGCGCTTCTCCGGACGCCGCAGCCGCTGATCGTCCATGGAAGCGAGGTTCGAGCCGAAAACAGTTGGCCGCTGGAGTCGGCGCAGTGGGAGGCACTGCATCTCAGCAATGCCGGCCTGTCCAGCGCACGTGCGGACCGAGAAGCCTCCATCACGTTCCGCACCCATTGGGGCGGCGCATCTTTCGGCTGGACAGTGTCGGAAGACACCGAGATCACCGGCGGTGGGCAATCACCTCGCGGCGAACCGGCTCGGGAACGGTTTCGGTCGCCGCGGCGATGGCCCCGATCCGTTGCAGCTTCTGGCGCGTCGTACCCGGCTGAGTCACGGCGGTCAGGAAATGCTCGGTGATGGTGTCGGTGCCGACACCCGGATCTATCTCGGCTGACGTCGCGGTGACTTGCCGTGCGAACAACTCCTCGAGGGCCAGCCCCGCTGCTGGTCTGCGCCGCGACCGCTGAGCCGGCCGATGTCCCGACCAGCACATGGGAATCCAGCAGTATTCGCGCCGTGTCTGGCGACTCGTCGGCGATGCCGCGCAGAACGCCTGTCTCCCAAGCGATTCCGGCTACTCCACCACCTGCCAGGACGAGCCCACGTTTTGCGGTCACGGTTAGCGCGCCGACGTGTGCTGCGCCGCCTGCACCGCTGAGCTCAAATCGTCGCGGCGCAGCTGGTGGCGCGGCGGGTCGGGCAGCACCATATCGCAGCTGATCTGCAGCGCAGCGTCGACGTGCACCAGCTCGCCGGGCGCAATCAGGCGCCAGCGCGGGTCGTCGTCCATGGGTTCGCTGGCGAACACCACGGACGAACGGGTGTCCAGATGCTCGGATTGTGCACGGATTCGGTTGGTACGCATATGGAAACCCGCCTCTGGCGGGCATTCGCGGCGGTCGAGGATATACAGTTCGTTCGGCTCGGGGTAGCGCAGCGCCCAGACATCGGTCGCTGTGCTCAACAGGACGTTGACCGCATAGATCGGCAGGTTGGCCGCCAGCCACTGCATGGCGTCGACCAGGCCGGCCGGCACATCGCCGCCGTGGGCGCGGATCGAGGCGGTGATCAACGCGAAGACGCGCTCAGAGTCGGTTTGGCCCAACACCAGGTCGGCGGTGCCGAGCTCGCGCAGCCGCTCGTCGAGCACATCGAGGCCCTCGACTACACCGTTGTGCGCGAAGATGCGGCCGTCCTGCAAAAAAGGGTGGGTGTTGACCACGTCGTGCGCGCCCGTCGTTGCGTATCGCACATGTGCGACGAAGGTGGTGCCGGTCACGTCATGGGCTTCGGTGGCGAAATCACGGTCCTGCCAAGCCGCTATCGGCTGCTTGTGCAGCTCCGCGCGGCCCTGGGCGTCGAAGACCCCCAACCCGGTGCCGTCCGGGTTCCGCCGACTCTGGGCGGCCAGGTTGTCGGGAGCGTCGAGCAGCCAGAAGGTGGCGGTCACGACATCCGTCCCGGCGTGCAATGCAAACAGTCGACACATGGTGTCGACCGTAGCGACTGCCCCCGAGAAGACACATACGCACCCATTTCGGCACGAGGTCGGGTGCTTTCGCGGCTGCTGGGCCTAGTCCCGCACCTCGGTGATCTGATACGCGTTCTCGGCGTGGTTGGCCCGAATGGCTTTTTTGTCGTACTTGCCGACGCTGGTGCGCGGAATCTGGTCGACGAACGTCCACCGTTCCGGCACCCACCAACGGGCCACTTTGTCCGCCAGAAACTTTCGCAGTTCGGCGGCCTCGGTGGAAGCGTCCTCCTTGAGGACCACAACGGCCAGCGGCCGCTCTTGCCAGCGCTCGTCGGGTACGCCGACGACCGCGGCCTCGACCACCTCCGGATGTGCGATCAAGTAGTTCTCCAACTCGACCGACGAGATCCATTCCCCACCGGACTTGATGACGTCCTTGGCGCGGTCGGTCAGTGTGATGAAGCCGCGCTCGTCGATGCGGCCGACATCGCCGGTGCGCAAGCAACCGGAGGCGAACTTCCACGGGTCATGCCCGCGATAGTAGGAGCCGGTGATCCACGCACCGCGCACCTCCAGTTCGCCGACCGCTTCGCCGTCGTTGGGCAGCACGTTGTCGTCGTCGTCGACGATGCGGGCCTCCACCCCGCATACGGGTTGGCCCTGCGTGGCTCGTAGCGGCCAGTACTGCTGTTCGGGGGTTCCCGGCGGCGGCCACGCCATGGTGGCCATCGGCGATGTTTCGGTCATGCCCCACAGCTGTCGGATCTGGACGCCGTGCTTTTCCTCGAAGGTGCGCATCAGCGAAAGCGGGACGGCCGAGCCGCCGCACGCAACCAGCCGCAACGACGACAGGTCGTGGTCGGGCTCCTTGTCCAGATAGTGCAGGACGTCGTTCCAGATGGTCGGGACCGCGCCGGCAATCGTGGGCCGCAGCTTCTCGATCATGTCGATCAGCGACCTGGCGTCCAAGTGGCGGTCGGGCAGCACCAGATCCGCGCCGGCCATCAGCGCCGCATACGGCAGGCCCCAGGCGTTGGCGTGAAACATCGGCACAACGGGCAGCACGCAATCGCTGGATCCGACACCGATTCCGTTGGCGCTGCACGCCGCCATGGTGTGCAAAAAGCTCGAACGATGGCTATACACAACGCCTTTAGGGTTGCCGGTGGTGCCGCTGGTGTAGCACATGGCAGCAGCGGAGTCCTCGTCGATGTCGGGCCAGTCGAACTCGGCCGACTCGCCGGCGATGATTTCGTCGTAGCGCAGCACGGTCTTGCCGGTCTGTTCCAGCGGCGCGGTGTCCCCCTCGCCTACCGCGATCACGCTGTGCACGGTCTCCAGGCGGGGCAGCATCGGCGCCAACAGTTGGGCCACCGATAGGTCGACCAAGACCACTTGGTCTTCGGCTTCGTTGGCGATATAGACGACTTGGTCGGGAAAGAGCCGAATGTTGAGGGTATGCAACACCGCACCCATCGCCGGCACCGCCGCGTAGGTCGTCAGGTGTTCGGTGTTGTTCCACATGAACGTCGCGACGCGCTGGTCTGCAGTGATGCCCAGACGGCGCAACGCGTTCGCCAGCCGCGCCGCCTGCTGACCGAGCTCACGGTAGGTGCACTGCCGATAGCCGTCGCCGGTGGCGGTGGTGACCTTGCGCGCGCCGTGGACGCCGGAGGCGTGCCTGAGGATCGCGGTGATCGTCAACGGGAAGTTCTGCATTGT
The DNA here is from genome assembly GCF_964249325.1 of uncultured Mycobacterium sp. Classification (NCBI taxonomy): domain Bacteria; kingdom Bacillati; phylum Actinomycetota; class Actinomycetes; order Mycobacteriales; family Mycobacteriaceae; genus Mycobacterium; species uncultured Mycobacterium sp. The sequence continues at coordinate 5,102 of NZ_CAXUCH010000162.1, forward strand.
GCTGTGCATCGACGGCCCCCGGTATCGTTCCCAGCGTCGCTTCATGTCCAGTCGCGCGAATGCTAGCGCCGAGGCGGGCAATTGTTAGTGGTTCCCGCGAGAAGCGAAGGTCAACCAACCCTAGCTAGGTCAATGCAGGTTCGAGCTGAGGCACTTCGCGAGTGCCCTGCTCAAGCGGCGCGGTGCGCTCGTCTGTGGGACCGATCAGCGACGCCGCCGGCGGCAATCGACACGACAGTGACCGTGCCGGAATACTCCGCGACGTAGAGGTGCTTGCCGTCATGGCTTTCCGCGACGCATGACGGCTGGCTGCCGACGGTGACGACGCCGATGATGTCATGGGTCCCGGTGCACAGAACGGCGACGCGGTCATCGCTGACGAGGTAGCCGCGGTCGCCGTCGCTGCTGAGCTTCAGCTGGGTGACCAACCCCCCGGTCTCGCTCAGCTTGCGGGTGCTGGCGACTTTGTTGGTATGAGTGTCGATGACGTCGACGACCGCGCCGAAGTCCGCGCCGCTGCTGACGACATAGGCAGCTCGGCCATCTGGACTTATCGCGACATCGCGGATCGCCCAACCGATGTCGACGGTGTCGATGACCCGCCGGAGGTGGGTGTCCATCGCGACGACTTCGCCGCCAGACGGCCGCTGGACGGCGACGTAGAGACGCCGGCCATCGGGCGTCATGCGCACGCATGCTGTGCTGGTGCCGGGTGAGGCGGCGATATCGATCGACTCCACCCGGCCGGTCGCCGTGTCGAGGACGGCGACGTCGGCGCCCGTCGCCCCGGTGCGGCTGACATACACATGTCTCCTGTCGGGACTCACTACCAAATCGGTCAAGGTGAGGTCCACGGGGAAGGATCCGACGACGCTGTTGCTTTCCAAGTCGATGACCACGATGGCGTCGTATGCCGGTGCCACCGTGCTGATGTACGCGTAGCGGGGGTCGCTCATGGCGAGGGCGAACGGTTCGTTGATCCCCGTCACCGTGTTGACTTCGGCCCAGGTGCCAATGGGGATGACCGACACGCTGTCGTCGCCATAGTTGCTCAGTATCAGCCGAGTACCGTCAGGGCTCGCGAGAATGCCGCTGATGGGTCCGCGATGCAGGGCCATTCCTGCCACGGCGGAGTAAGCCAGCGCAGTTCCGACATCGGCGGCTGACGCATTATCGCCCAGAGAGCTTTTCACATAATTCACATTGCTCACATTGACACCAGCCTTTGCTGTATTCGTCGCGCTTTAACGTCGGGCGACAATGGGCCGCCGCAGCAAGACGACCGGAATATGTCCTGCTTAAACAAGGTTTCGGGACTAGTGCGGCACCGCTTCTGGCCGAGTCTAGCGGCCGAATTCGCCACAAAAGGAATGCATTTGGCCGCCGACTCCAGGGGTCAGGCCGCGAAACCTCAGGGTTCGCTTAGGCGCCCATCGCTGCCTGAAAGTCGATCGACGCAGAGCGAACACAAGAATGTGCTTTTGCAGGCCTTTGGATGTTGCTCGCTAATCTGGTGTGCGACCTGTGTGGTGATGTGAAAATTAAGATTTTTTTCGCATCGGCTCGAAAAAAAGAGGCGAAGGTCACATGAGTAGAAAGTCGCCTCGTGGCGCCGGCGGACAGCTCTTCGCCCGTCGGGCTGCACGCGGTGCACGACGACTTCGACGACCGAGCGCCGATGGCTGTGTCTGACGACGGCCCTATTGGTTCGGGACTCTGGCTGCGATCCGGCTGGCGATCTCGACAGCTGAGTTCTTCGGATCGGCGCTGCATGTGTTGACGTCGATGACCACGTTGTTCCGGGCCGTCAGCGCCCGTCCACAGCCCCAGCCGCCAGCATTGGCGTTCTCCTGAGTGGCCGTCGTGCTCAGCATGCCATTCGTGTTGGATACCGGCCCCACGTCCCACACGGTGTGGCTCTGGGTATGGGTGTACTGGTGGCAGGCTGACCACTGCAGTCCCGAGGCGGCGACAAAGGCGCTGGCCTGCTTGGCGGAGGGAAACAACACCACCGCCTGCTCGACAAAGTGGGTGAAGTTATCGCCCTCTTGGAGCGTCTCATCGCGCTCACCGGTGTATTTGATGCCGGCATAGACCTTTTCCTGCGCCGCACCGTCCACGGCCAGGCATTCCTTAGGCTCCATCGTGGCGCTGTCGTCAGACATCTCGGTGCGATATCTCGTCACCTTCAACTCGCCTGCCCCCATAACAGCGCTCACGTCTTCGGGGGCTAGCAGCAACCCCTTCAACCCCGGCTCTGTAATAGCAGGCGGCGGCTTCGATTTGGTCGTGGTCGGCTTGACGGCGTCGTGATTGCTGCCGCCGCATGCGGCGGTGAGAACGCAGATGCCTGCGATGGCGCCTGCGGCTCTCAGATAGCGCATGTGTTCATCCCGCATCCCCGCCGTAACCCGACCGATCAGCGCGGCGCATTAGTCCCGCAGCCCTGCTAGTCAGAATTTGCGTGTTTATGAGCGTACCGTCACCGGAGATGAATAGTGCCAGGAATCGCTAATTCCTTGCGGCAACATGCGATTTCGACCAGATGCCGACAGTTTGCGGAATCAACCCGCGACTGCGCAGAGGAGCTGAGGTGGCGTGCAAAGTGTGGATTTGCCACGCGTAGTTGTCGTGCGCCACGCCATCGGTCAGGGCCCACTAGATGTGCCCCCACTGGGACTCGAACCCAGACTGGACGGATTTTAAGTCCGCTGCCTCTGCCAATTGGGCTATGGGGGCTTCGCAGTTGAGAGCGTATATGTGCCGGGCTTTCTTCAAGCGCGCCCACTCGTTGCTGATGCTCCACCTCGAAGACAACCGGTCAAAGCAGTAGCATCTCGCCATGCAACGAGCAGTCGCCGGGTTGTGCATCGCTGCCGTAGCGACGATCACATGGCTTGGTGCCGGCGCGGTGTACGCCGACGAGACCGACAGCTCGTTCCTGCATGCCCTTGATCAGGATCATGTCACCTATACAGACCCGGAGCGGATCGTCAACTACGCCAAGCAAGTCTGCGCGGCACTTCATGCCGGACGCCCGGCGGACGAACTGGTCAACCGGATCCAATCGGAAAACCCGAAGCTGACTGCCCAAGGAGCCAGATATCTTGTGGCCGACGCCGTCGCGCACTACTGCCCCGACCTGAACACCGCTGCTCAACCCACCCCCGGAGCTCACCCATAGTCCCCCGAAACCGTTGGGGCGCTGGGTAGTCCGTTCGGTGACCGCTCCATTGGTGCGCGTCGATTCCTGATCGGTCTCCGGCCGGGCGCGCCAGCCGGCCGCCTAGCCACGGCGGCCGCGAAAGTGCCCATGCCAGGCCCCCCGCTGTGCGGCCAAGCAGCTGGCTCAGCCGGGGGCCAGGGCGGACTCACCGCACGCGCGGCGGCGGGCAGGCCTGCGGGAGGTCACCAACGTCATCGTCGACCACTCGTCGGCGGTAGGAAGATTGCTGGTGTGGCCTCACGGAGATCGCGGGCTGAGCTGCCGCGGGGTTGCGCGAAGGCGCTCGGGTCGGCCCGCCCCGCGTCCGTCAACTCGCCTCCCGTTAAGCGGCAGTTAAGGAAGCCTCACCGGAGTTGCAAAGGGCCTGCCTCGGTTGCCGCAGCGAAAAACCGCATGGCCTGGACAGGCGTCGGGGTCGGTGACAGCGGGCACAGTGGCCGCCACTCGGCGCTCGCGGGAATCCCACAGATGTTCGCAAGTCCGTCCGAGCGTCATGATTATGTCAGCAAACCCGCCCCGTGCGTTAAAAAGCCGTTAACAACCACTCACTGACCGCTGCCTGGGAGTAACCGTGGAGCGTGGCATCGCTAGCACGACAGTGGCTGACCCATTTAGGGATCTGCTTTGTTTGCGCGTTAGGAGGGGGCAATGTCCTTCGCGACTACACAGCCGGGTGTGTTGACGGGAGCCGTCGGCAGTATGCAGGTCATCGGCTCTGCGCTGGCCGCCCGGAACCCGGCCGCCGGGGCAAAGGTGTCGTTTCCCCAACGGCCGACGACGTTTCCGCACTAACGGCGGCCGAGTCCACCAGCGCGGCCCCGTTGTAGGCGGCCAGCGCGCTCTGATCGCCGAAAAAGCGCTTACGACGAAGCTGCCTGGCACGCAAAGCCGTTGGCTTTCGCATCGATACCCGGACCGAATCAAGTTACGCCACGCACCCCGCTGACCTTGAAGATGCAACGGCCCCATCCGCCTTAGACCGCCGGACACGACCAATGGCTAGCAACCTGAAACCGCTTATCAGACACCCCCCTGTGATCACCGCGGCCGCGCCACTCAAGGCCGGCCCCTATTTCCCTGAGGAGGACGGATGTCATTCGTGACCACACTGCCCATAGCGTTGGAGGCCGCAGCGGGCAAGCTCGAGGCTCTCGGCTCCGCGCTGGCCGCCCAGAACGTGGCGGCCGCCGCCCCGACGACCGGCGTCGTTCCCGCGGCTGCGGACGAAGTGTCAGCGCTGCAGGCGACGCAGTTCAGCGCCTATGGCACCTGGTATCAGCAGGTCAGCGCTCAAGCCACGGCGGTTCACCAGATGTTCGTGAACACCCTTGGCGCCAGCGCCGGTTCCTATAGCACCACCGAGGCGGCCAACCAGGCCGCGACCAGTGCTGCGGCCGATCCGCCCAGTCTTCTGAGTCTTCTAAGTCCGATCATCGGAACACCGGCATACACCGATGGCGGCCTGCTGTCGAACAACCCCGCCAGCCTTCTGAACATCAACGGTGGGAACTGGGGTGCGGCCGCGTCGGACTTCTGGTCGTTAACCGGCGGCGGTCTTCTTCCCAGCAATAACGGCCCCACCGCCGTTCCGGCCGAGGGCGCCGAAAGCGCGGCCCTGGCCGGCGCGGCCGAACCCGCGGGCCAGGGC
>NZ_CAXUCH010000163.1:0-9961 GCF_964249325.1 uncultured Mycobacterium sp.
CGCGTGAGCGGCCGCCGACGGGAACGGGGCGACGGTGAGTGACACGTCGCTGCCGCCGGAGTTGCAGCGGGTGCACATGGTCGGCATTGGGGGAGCCGGCATGTCGGGTATTGCCCGCATCCTGCTGGACCGCGGCGGGATGGTCTCGGGGTCCGACGCCAAAGAGTCGCGGGGTGTGCGTGCATTGCGCGCCCGCGGTGCGCTGATCCGCATCGGCCACGACACCTCGTCGCTGGATCTGCTGCCCGGCGGGCCGACCGCGGTCATCACCACCCATGCCGCGCTCCCCAAGACCAACCCCGAGCTGGTCGAAGCCCGCCGTCGCGGCATCCCGGTGCTACTGAGACCGGGCGTGCTGGCCAAGCTGATGGCCGGGCGCACCACCTTTATGGTCACCGGTACGCACGGAAAGACGACGACGACGTCGATGCTGATCGTCGCGCTGCAGCACTGCGGGCTCGATCCGTCCTTCGCGGTCGGCGGCGAGTTGGGCGAGGCCGGGACCAACGCCCACCACGGCAGCGGCGACTACTTCGTCGCCGAGGCCGACGAAAGTGACGGCTCGCTGCTGGAGTACACGCCCCACGTCGCAGTCGTCACCAACATCGAGTCCGATCATCTCGACTTCTTCGGCAGCGTCGATGCGTATACCGCGGTGTTCGACTCCTTTGTCGAACGCCTTGCCCCCGGCGGAGCGCTGGTGGTCTGCACCGACGATCCGGGAGCCGCCGCGCTGGCTGAACGCACTGCCGCACTGGGAATTCGGGTGCTGCGCTATGGCAGCCAGCCCACCGATCATGCCTCCGTAAGCGGGAGGTGCGCCCCAACCGCCACGCTCCTGTCGTGGGAGCAGCAAGGTACCGGCGCGGTGGCGCACATCCAGCTAACCGGCGACCCCAACCCGTGGGCGATGCGGTTATCGGTGCCGGGCCGGCACATGGCGCTCAACGCGTTGGGCGCATTCCTTGCCGCTGTCGAAATCGGCGCCCCACCTGAGTCGGTGCTCGACGGGCTGGCCGGCTTTGAAGGGGTGCGCCGGCGATTCGAGCTGATCGGCACTGCGGCATCGGTGCGGGTATTCGACGACTACGCCCACCACCCGACCGAGATCAGCGCGACTCTGGCCGCTGTTCGCACACTGTTGGAGCAAAGCGGCAACGGTCGGGCGCTGGTGGTTTTCCAGCCCCATTTGTATTCGCGGACAAAGGCTTTCGCAGCTGAGTTCGGCCACGCCCTCGATGCCGCCGACGAGGTCTTCGTGCTCGATGTCTATGGCGCGCGCGAACAACCGCTGGCCGGGGTGAGCGGAGCCACTGTGGCCGAGCACGTCAGCGTGCCGGTGCACTATGTTCCGGATTTCTCCGCCGTCGCTGAAGCGGTGGCCGCGGCGGCACGGCCCGGCGACGTCGTGGTCACCATGGGCGCCGGCGACGTGACCATGCTCGCGCCGGAGATCGTGACCGCGCTGCGGGTACGGGCCAACCGCACGTTGCCGGGCCGCCCCGGGGAGCAGTGGTGAGTGAACCGACGTCCGGGCCGGCGACCGAGGCGGTGACCGAGCCGATCGCCAGCCCGGAGGGTGAAACCCCCGACTCGGGGGCGATCCGCTTGGAAGGCCCGCGTCGTCGGGCGCGTCAGGAGCGCGCGGAGCGCCGAGCCGCGGAAGCCCGGGCCAGGGCTATCGAAGAGGCCCGCCGGGAGGCCAAACGTAAGGCCCGCGGCGGCATGCTCGGCGAGGGCAAACCCGTTCCGCGCGGCGCGGTTCGCGGCTTGAAGATGATGCTCGCGACGGTGCTGTTGGCGGTGCTCACTGTCGGGCTGGGGCTGATCCTGTACTTCACGCCGGCGATGTCCGCGCGCAGCATCGTCGTCACCGGAACCGGCGCGGTGACTCGCGACGAGGTACTCGACGCGGCGCAGGTGCAGCCCGGGACGCCGCTGCTGCAGATCGACACCGACGCGGTCGCCGACCGCGTGGCGGCGATCCGGCGGGTGGCCAGCGCGAGGGTGCAGCGTCAGTACCCGTCGGCGCTGCGGATCACCATCGTCGAGCGAATTCCCTTGGTGGTCAAGGACTTTCCCGATGGCCCGCACCTCTACGACCGTGACGGTGTCGACTTCGCGACCGCCCCGCCACCGCCGTCGCTGCCCTACATCGACGTCGACAATCCCGGTCCGACGGACCCGGCCACCAAGGCCGTGCTGGCGGTGCTCACCGCGCTGCGCCCGGAGGTTGCGGGCCAGGTCGGCCGGGTCGCGGCTCCGTCGGTTGCCTCCATCACGTTGACGCTGGCCGACGGGCGAACAGTGATCTGGGGGACCACCGACCGCACCGAGGAGAAGGCCGAGAAACTCGCCGCATTGATGACGCAGCCGGGGCGAACCTACGACGTGTCCAGTCCAGATTTACCGACGGTCAAGTAAGGCGGCGCCCGGGGCGCGGCAGAAAAACGGCCGAAATTCACGGCGACGCGTCGGCGCGCCTGCATCACGAGCACGCACCGCGGCCATACGGTTCTGGTTGCGCGGAACTACTTGACATAACTCTAAGCCTAAGGTTGAGGTTGAGGGTTTAGGGACTCGCCGAGGGTCGCCAAGGAGCTTCGCCACCAGGCCAAGCCACCAGGGAGGAAGACGCAATGATGACCCCCCCGCATAACTACCTGGCCGTCATCAAAGTCGTGGGTATCGGCGGCGGCGGTGTTAACGCCGTCAACCGGATGATCGAGCAGGGCCTCAAGGGCGTGGAGTTCATCGCGATCAACACCGACGCCCAAGCGCTGCTGATGAGCGATGCCGACGTCAAACTCGACGTCGGCCGTGACTCCACCCGTGGCCTCGGCGCCGGCGCCGATCCGGAGGTAGGGCGCAAGGCCGCCGAAGACGCCAAGGACGAGATCGAAGAGCTGTTGCGCGGGGCGGACATGGTGTTCGTCACCGCCGGCGAAGGCGGCGGTACCGGCACCGGCGGGGCGCCCGTCGTTGCGAGCATCGCCCGCAAGCTCGGCGCGTTGACGGTCGGCGTGGTAACCCGACCCTTCTCGTTCGAGGGCAAGCGGCGCAGCCAACAAGCGGAAACCGGCATCGCCACGCTGCGGGAAAGCTGTGACACGCTGATCGTGATCCCCAACGACCGGCTGCTGCAGATGGGCGACGCCCAAGTGTCGCTGATGGATGCGTTCCGCAGCGCCGATGAGGTGCTGCTCAACGGGGTGCAGGGGATCACCGACCTCATCACCACGCCGGGGCTGATCAACGTCGACTTCGCCGACGTCAAGGGAATCATGTCCGGGGCCGGCACCGCGCTGATGGGCATCGGCTCCGCCCGTGGCGAGGGCCGAGCACTCAAAGCGGCCGAGATCGCGATCAACTCACCGCTGCTGGAACAGTCCATGGAGGGCGCACAAGGCGTGCTGATGTCGATCGCCGGCGGCAGCGACCTGGGCCTGTTCGAGATCAACGAGGCGGCGTCGCTCGTGCAAGACGCCGCCCATCAAGACGCCAACATCATTTTCGGCACCGTCATCGACGATTCACTCGGCGACGAAGTGCGGGTCACCGTGATCGCGGCCGGTTTCGCGTCGACCGGACCCAGCCGCAGGCCGATCGGGAGCGGTGGTGAAACTCCGACGATCGCCCCAGGCAAGCACGGCAAGGTCTCCTCGACGCTCTTCGAGCCGGCGGACGCGGTGAGCGTCCCGGTGCCCACCAACGGCACGACGTTCAACATCGGCGGCGATGACGACGACGAGGACGTCGACGTGCCGCCGTTCATGCGGCGCTAATACTGGGCAGGTGAGCTATCGCATCCGGCGGGTGATCACCACCCGGGCGGGCGGTGTCTCGGCCCCGCCGTTCGACACCTTCAATCTCGGTGACCACGTCGGTGACGACCCCGCGGCGGTGGCGGCCAACCGGGCGCGGCTGGCCGCGACGATCGGACTCGGCGCCGACCGGGTGGTGTGGATGAACCAGGTCCACGGCGATCACGTCGAGGTGGTCGACGAGCCGCAGAGTGCCGCCGTCGACGGCACCGACGCCTTGGTGACCACCACGCCGCGGCTGGCGCTGGCCGTGGTGAGCGCCGACTGCGTGCCGGTGTTGATGGCCGATGCCCGGGCCGGCGTGGTCGCGGCGGTACACGCCGGGCGCGTCGGTGCCCAGCGCGGCGTGGTGGCGCGGGCACTGGACACGATGCTGTCTGTCGGTGCGCACACCGAAGACATCTCCGTTTTGCTCGGTCCCGCGGTCAGCGGGCGCAACTACGAAGTGCCCGCAGCGATGGCCGACGAGGTCGACGCGGCGCTGCCGGGCAGCCGTACCAGCACGTCAGCCGGCACGCCCGGACTCGACCTGCGAGCCGGAATCGCTTGCCAGTTAAGCGAATTGGGCGTTGAAGCCATTGACATCGACCGGCGCTGCACGGTGGACGACCCGGGCCTGTTCAGCCACCGCCGCGGCGCGCCGACCGGGCGGCTGGCGTCGCTGGTGTGGATGGAATGAACGCCGTGGCCGACGTCGGGCTCAGCCCGGAAGCCCGAGAAGAGCGCGAATTGGAATTGGCCAATGCTTTGGCCGCACTGCGATCCCGATTGGCGACGGCCGCCGAGGCGGCGGGCCGCAAACTCGAAGAAATTGAGCTTCTACCGATTACCAAATTCTTTCCAGCAACCGATGTTGCGATTTTGTCGCGACTGGGTTGTACATCCGTTGGCGAATCCCGCGATCAGGAAGCCTCGGCAAAGGTCCGTGAAGTCGCCCAGTTATTAGGCCCGACGTCACCGCCGCTGTGCTGGCACATGGTCGGTCAGATCCAGCGCAACAAGGCCCGGTCACTGGCACGCTGGTCGCACACCGTGCATTCGGTCAGCAGCGTGCGCACGGCGGCCGCGCTCGACCGGGCGGTGGGTGTGGCCCGCGCGGAAGGCCATCGGCGCGACCCGATGAGGATCTACGTCCAGATCAGTCTCGACGGCGACGTGTCCCGCGGCGGCGTCGACGTCTCGGCGCCCGACGCGGTTGACGAGATCTGCGCGCAGATCGCGGCCGCCGACAACCTCGAGCTGGTGGGATTGATGGGCATTCCGCCGCTGGATTGGGATCCGGACACGGCCTTCGACCGCCTGCAATCGGAGCATGACCGGGTCCGCCGGTCGCACCCGAGCGCGGTGGGGCTGTCCGCCGGGATGTCGAACGACCTGGAAGTAGCGATAAAACATGGTTCGACCTGTGTGCGTGTCGGTACCGCGCTATTTGGTCCTCGACCGTTACGGTCACCGTGATACGCCACTGTAGTCACACCTTCATCAAAGGCACCGCATCCAGAAGGGGTCACGCGATGAGCACACTGCACAAGGTCAAGGCCTACTTCGGTATGGCTCCGATGGAGGACTACGAGGACGAGTACTACGACGACGACCGCGCTCCCTCCCGCAGCGGTTACTCCCGGCACCGGTTCGACGACGGCTACAGCCGCTACGAGGCGCGGGACTACGACGATCCGCGCGGCGAGCCCGACGACTATCCGCCGGGCAGCTACCGCAGCGGCTACCCCGACGACCACCGCTTCCGGCCCCGCGACTACGACCGAAGTGAACTGGGCCGGCCTCGATTTGGGCTATTGCGCGGCTCGACCCGCGGCGCGCTGGCGATGGACCCGCGCCGGATGGCGATGCTGTTCGACGAGGGCAGCCCGCTGTCGAAGATCACCACGCTGCGGCCCAAGGACTACACCGAGGCCCGCACCATCGGCGAGCGTTTCCGCGACGGCAACCCGGTGATCATCGACTTGGTGTCACTGGACAACGCCGAAGCCAAACGGCTGGTGGACTTCGCCGCGGGTTTGGCGTTCGGGCTGCGGGGATCGTTCGACAAGGTCGCTACCAAGGTGTTCCTGCTGTCGCCCGCGGACGTCGAGGTGTCGCCGGAGGAGCGCCGCCGAATCGCCGAGACAGGGTTCTACGCCTACCAGTAGCGAGCAACAGCCTGTCGCGCGGCGAGCGCAGGGCACGGCTGTGTGGGTCGGCAGCCGCAGTCGGTAGGCTGTCGGTCGTCGCATTGGTCACGGTGACCGTGTCGTCGATGTCACATTCTCATTAGTAAGGTCGGGCTCTCGTTGGCGTTGTTCTTCGAAATCCTCGGTTTCGCGCTGTTCGTCTTCTGGCTGCTGCTGATCGCCCGGGTCGTTGTCGAGTTCGTCCGCTCGTTCAGCCGTGACTGGCATCCGCGCGGCGCGACGGTGGTGATCCTGGAGATCATCATGTCGCTCACTGATCCTCCGGTGAAGCTGTTACGCCGGTTGATTCCGCAGCTCACGATCGGTGCGGTTCGCTTCGATTTGTCCATCATGGTGTTGCTGCTGGTTGCGTTCATCGGCATGCAGCTGGCATTCAGCGCCGCCGCTTGAGCCGCGACAGGGATGGTCCGGCCCGAGCCAAAAGTGTTCGCAGCGCGGATTTCTCGTGCCTTAAGTCGGCATTCGGCAAATCTTAAATTTTGAAATTCGTTCTTAATTATCGGTCTCATCTGCAACCGCCGGGTCTGGTGTGACAGGATGGGCGACAGTTGCGGTACGGCTAGCAGGCCGTTCTACACTTTCCAGATCGTTTGACCGTACAGAGTCGAGGGGGCAAAGAATGCCGCTCACACCAGCCGACGTCCACAATGTGGCGTTCAGTAAGCCGCCGATCGGCAAGCGTGGCTATAACGAAGACGAGGTCGACGCCTTCCTCGACCTGGTGGAAACCGAGCTCACCCGGCTCATCGAGGAGAATTCCGATCTCCGCCAGCGGGTCAACGAATTGGAGCAAGAGTTGGCTAGCGCCCGCAGCGGTGGCGGCGCTCAACAGACCGAAGCGATTCCGCTTTATCGCCCCGAGCCCGAACCGGAGCGCGCACCGGCCCCGGCCGCGGCACCCGCGGCGCCCGTGGAGATCGGTGAGGATCAGGCCATCAAGGCGGCCAAGGTGCTGAGCCTGGCCCAGGACACCGCCGACCGGCTGACCAGCACCGCCAAGGCAGAGGCGGACAAGCTGCTGGCCGATGCGCGCGCCAACGCCGACCAGATTCTGGCCGACGCCCGGCGTGAAGCCGACTCCACGATCGCCGAGGCCCGGCAGCGCGCGGACGCAATGTTGGCCGATGCCCAGACCCGGTCGGAGGCGCAGCTGCGGCAGGCGCAGGAGAAGGCCGACGCGTTGCAGGCCGACGCCGAACGCAAGCATTCCGAGATCATGGGGACCATCAACCAGCAGCGCACGGTGCTGGAAGGCCGGCTGGAGCAACTTCGCACGTTTGAGCGCGAATACCGCACCCGGCTGAAGACCTACCTGGAGTCCCAGCTCGAAGAGCTCGGCCAGCGCGGCTCGGCAGCACCGGTGGATTCCAGCGCCGCTAATGAGGCCGGCGGGTTCAACCAGTTCAATCGGGGTACTAACTAGTCGAGCGGGCCCGGTCTGCGCGGCTTGCGTCGGCGCTGGCAGGCTTAGCAGTCGCTGCCCCGTCGGCTGGAGGATTGACCGATGCTGATTATTGCGCTGGTGCTCGCGGTGATAGGCCTTGCCGCGTTGGTGTTCGCGGTCGTCACCAGCAACGAGTTGGTGGCATGGGTGTGCATCGGCGCCAGCGTGTTGGGCGTGGTGCTGCTGATCATCGACGCGCTGCAGGAACGCCAGCGGCGCCAGGCTGGCGGCTCTGGTGGTGAACCCGTTCCGGCGAGTGCCGAGGCGCGACCAGGCGCAGGCCAGAGCGGATATGGCGTATCCGGTGGTCCGGATAGCGGCGTCACCGAAGGCGATTACGCGGACTACCCCGAAGACGTCCCGGAGGAGCACAGCAGCGCCGAATCGGGCACGGCCACCGGCGAGAAGCTGGCGCCCGAGGCTGACCAGGGTGACGCCGTCAGGGACGACGACACTCGTTAAGCACCGGCCGTACACCTCCGCGAGGGCCGCTGAAGCTCAGTTCTGACGGGCACCTTACCATGGCGGGGTGGCCAGCAGGTCACGGACCTCGTCGTCGCTGACTTGGTGAAAGTCGTCGTAGACCTGCCCCACCGCCTCGAACGCGGGCGGCATCGTCGCGCACACCACGTCGTCGGCCTCCTGGGCCAGTTGCTGGCACGCGGACGGCGGGCCGACCGGGACGGCGACCACGACCGCTTGCGGGCCGGACGCCCGCACGGCGCGCACCGCAGCAAGCATGCTGGCACCGGTGGCGATGCCGTCGTCGACCAGGATCACGGTTTTGCCGCGCGGGTCGGCCACGGGGCGATCGCCGCGATAGGCCTGCTCGCGCCGCTTGAGTTCAGCGGTTTCGCGTTCGATGACCGCGCGCACCTGCTCGTCGCTGATGCGAAGGCTGGATACCACGTTGTCGTTCATCACCACGCCGCCGCCGCTGGCCAACGCCCCCATGGCGAGTTCGCTCCACTGCGGCACGCCCAGCTTGCGGACCAAGAACACGTCGAGGTCGGCGTGCAGCGCTGCGGCGACTTCCCATCCGACGGGAAGGCCGCCGCGGGCCAGCCCGTACACGAGCAGGCCATCGCGGCCGCGGTAGGACGATAGTTCCTCGGCCAGCACGCGCCCGGCTTCATGACGGTCGCGGAAGGTGCGCCGCGACGTCCGCCGAAGAAAGCCACTCGATCGGTTCATTCGCCGTACTCTCCAGTGCTGGCGAGATCCAGCCTACGACTGCGGGACACCGGTTGGCTGAGTTCGTTCACGTCAGGATTGCGGCTTCCCCGACTGCCGGAGGACCAAACTGGTGGCGGTGCTTTCGCGCAGCGCAGCTTATCGCGATCTGCTGACGGCCAGGGCGACCAGAACGTCCAGCACCCGATCCGGCGTGAGACGTCGCGCCACCGTACTGATCCATGGATCCGCGCCCACCCGGTAGCGAGTTTTCGGCCGTTTGGCGACCAAGGCGGCCGCAACTGCGTTGGCATACTGCATCGGAGTGGTCTTGCTCGCATACACGTGGGTTTCATGGGCGTCCAGAAAAGCGGTCAACCGGCTGCGGTACGTGGCGGCAACTTCGGCGGGGGCCGTGCCGATGATCTGTTCGGCCGAGGCGCGCACCTTGCGCCAGATCGGCGTCTCTACTACGCCGGGCTGGATCACCGAAACCCGCACCCCCAGTGGCCGCAATTCGCGGCGCAGCGCATCACTCAACGCTTCTTTACCCAACTCAGCTGCCGCGTACGCGCCGAGAAACGGCGGTGTTACGTTGCCGATACTGGAGCTGACGTTGACGATCCGGCCCTTCGAGGCACGCAGCAACGGCAGAAAACGTCGCGTAATTTGCAGCGCCCCAATGAGATTAGTTTCGAGCTGAGTGCGCAGCGCGTCGATCGGAAGGCACTCCAGTGGCGCACTGACGCAGACACCGGCGTTGTTCACCACGGCCCACACTCCGGTGTCGGCACACCGTAGTTCAACATAATCGCCGGCCCGCGCGATTGAGCTTGCGTCGGTGACGTCCAGGAGTACCGGGATCAATTCACCAGCCGACGTGGGCAGATTGATGAGGTCCTCGGCGCTTGACGTTGACCGCACGCCCGCGAACACCCGGTAACCGAGATCGGCGAGGTGCAAGGCGGCCGCCCGGCCGAGTCCGCTTGACGCGCCGGTGATTACCACCGATTTGTGCCGCGGCCGCCACAGCGCCGAGGACGTCATCGCACGATCGTAGCGGCGCAACATCGACGCGCGTACCGATCGCGTGGACGGAGATCGTCTCGGCGAGACGTGCTGGCTAGACGCTCCTCAACTCGGTCGACGTTGGCGACGAGGGCGGGAAACAAATGCTCGGGCTCGGGGTCGTTCCAGTCAAGACCCTTCGGCTGCCCGGCTCAGTCTGAACACGCGGCTAGCTAGTCAGGGTACTAAATGATCTGCAAACCCGACTTGGCTCGAGTTGGTGCGCAATGGCACCGCTGGTGTTGATGAGGGGTTGCGGA
>NZ_CAXUCH010000164.1:0-9880 GCF_964249325.1 uncultured Mycobacterium sp.
TCGGCAGCGGTCGAGCGATGCTGGCGCTGGCACGCCAGCATGCCCTCGACCGGATCCAATTCGGTCGGCCCGTCGCTTCGTTCCAGGCGATTCGGCACCGGCTGGCCGAGACTCTGGTCGCCGTTGAAGGCGCGGAGGCTAGCCTTCAGGCCGCTTCCGATGACCTCGGGTGCCTGCTGGCGAAGGCTGCGGCGGGCCAGGCCGCGTTGACCGCGGCGCGGCATTGTCAGCAGGTTCTCGGCGGGCTCGCCTTTACCGCTGAGCACGAGCTGAACCGTCACGTGAAGCGGGTTTTGGTTCTCGACGCAATGTTGGGCAGCGCAAGGGAACTCACCCGAGAGTCGGGAGCAGTGTTGCGGGCGAAGGGTTTTGCGCCGCGCCTGGCGCAGCTTTAAGCCGCCCGCCGCCGAAGGTGTATCTAGCTCCGCGACACGCCGCGGTGGCGTCGTCAAATTCACAATCGCCGTGAAACTGGCCGCCAGTCAGTTGCGCGGTAGTCCGAGGACTCTTTCGGCGATGATGTTGCGCTGGACCTCCGACGTGCCACCGGCGATGGTGCCGGCAAAACTGCGGAAGTAGCGGTCGAACCAACTGCCGTAATGGGCATCAAGGTTCAGCGGTGCGACGGGCCCGGTCACCGCCGGATGCACCAACCCATCGGCACCGGCCGCGTTCAGCGCATGCTCGGAAGCGCTTTGCACCGCTTCGGATCCGAGCAACTTCAGGACCGACAGCGCGGGCAGTTCCTCCTCGCCGCGGTCGGCGCGCGCGAGGGCAGCTGAGCCGAGCAGCTGCAGGGCGTAGGTATCCATGACTAGGGTGGCGTAGCGGTCGCGGGCGAGCCTGCTGCAATATCGTCGCATTGCGGCCGCCGCACTCCGGGGGATTACCGGGCAGCAACCATCCGTGGTCGAACAACAGCCGCTGCCAGGTCCGCGCCCAGTCCGGGATGTGCGAGCACGACGCGGCCGCTCGACTGCGTGCGCTTCGTCGGGCAGGTGCTCGTCGAGAAAAGCGACGAACTCCGCGCGGAAAGCCTCGACCTCGGCACCAAAGGTCAGTTGCATGGGTACTCCTCGCCGCGGCGTCCGACTATCAGCATTCCGCTTCCCTGGACGCCAGCAAGAGAATACTATTCTCACGATAGGAAAGTTACAATCTCCGACACGGCGTCTGTGAGGGGGTCCACGAGACCGATGGCACGGCGTTCTCCTGTACAGTTCAACCATGTTCTCCCGTCGCGGCAATCATCCGAGCCGCCCGTGACCAGCCCTAGCGAGGAACCGGCCTGGAAACAGCGCGCGGTCGAGCGCTCCATCAAGACGGCCAAACTGCGTGCAGCGCAACGCGTGCAGCGGTTCCTCGACGCCGCGCAGGCCATCATCATCGAAAAGGGCAGCACAGACTTCACCGTCCAAGAGGTTGTCGACCGCTCCCGTCAGTCATTGCGGAGCTTCTACCTGCAGTTCGACGGCAAGCATGAGCTGTTGCTTGCCCTGTTCGAAGACGCGCTGAGCCGGTCAGCCGATCAGATTCGGGCGGCCACTGCGGGTTATTCCGACCCGCTGGAGCGATTGAAAGTCGCTGTGCAGCTGCTGTTCGAGGCGTCGCGTCCCGATCCCACTGCAAAGCGGCCGCTGTTCACCGACTTCGCACCGCGTTTGCTGGTTTCCCATCCCGCTGAGGTCAAGGTCGCCCACGCGCCGCTCCTGGCGTTGCTCACCGAACTGATGGAAGAGGCGGCCGCAGCCGGCCAGTTGCGCGCCGAGATCAACCCCAGGCGGATGGCCGCCATGACGATGCAGACGGTCATGTTCATTGCGCAGTCCAGCGGCGGCGCCGACGACGCGACAGCTCATCCGTTCACCGCAGAGGAAGTGTGGGACTTCTGCTCGCGCGGGTTCGTCAGCCACAAGCGTGAGAATTAGATTACCGCTCTTGGGTAACGCGTCACCGCTCACCGAGCATGGTCGTGCCACGCCGTCTTTTCCGGCGGAATCTATTCGGCTTATCGTACGAATTGAGAATTGGATTCTTAAGAACCAAGAGTGCGAAGTAGCATAAATGTATCCGGCGTTGGCACTGGTAAAGCCGGATGACAGAGTTCACATGCGACGGCGTATGACCTATCCATGACTTGGTTTGCCGAGAGGCGATATCGGTGACAGTCAGCGCTACCAGCGACGTCTACTGCGACCCGTACAACGTTGAGCTCAACGCTGACCCGTATGGGATGTTTCGCAGGCTTCGCGAGGAAGCGCCCCTGTACTACAACGAGCAGCACGACTTCTATGCGCTGAGCCGGTTCGCCGATGTCGACCGGGCGCTGGTCGATTACGAGACTTTCAGCTCGGCGCGGGGGGCGATCCTCGAGCTGATCAAGGCGAACATCGAGATGCCGCCGGGCGTCGTGATCTTCGAGGACCCGCCGCTGCACGACGTCCACCGCAAGCTGCTGGCTCGAATTTTCCCGCCGCGCAAGGTCAATGCGCTGGAACCCAAGATCCGTGAATTCTGCGCGCGTTGTCTGGATCCGTTGGTCGGCGACCGGTTCGACTTCGTCACTGGTCGGTGCTTCCGGCCGGCACGCATCGTAGAGCCTGTGCCACAACGCCTCCCAGCGCCGGTACAAGTCGGGAGCACCGTCCGGTTCGCCGACCGGCCACGTGCGGCCAACTTCGCCGGTGTAGCCACCGGCGAGCACGCCCGCGGAGAGCGCCAGCAAGTCGCCGGACCGCACCCGCCCGTCGTCGCTCCCCCGCCGCCACGGATGTTCGCGCGAAGTCACCCATGCGACGTCCTGGGTCGACGGGGTGCTGACCCCGCCGGCCGTCATGGCCTCCAGCAGGACACCGGCCAAGGCGTTCTCGCTGACTCCCGGGCGCAGCTCGTCCACCGCCGCCGCCAACGCGTGCTCGGCCACCCGGGTGGCCTCGCGCAGGGCGTGCACCTCTTCGGGTGTCTTGACCCGGCGAGCGTCCCGCATGGCAGGCTCCCCGTCGACCAGCTCCGCGTTGGGGAAGGCCATCGGCAGCAGCTGCGCAAATCCAGGCGACAGCGCTTCGGTACCAACGTGTTTGGTGGTCGCTGCCCCGTCGATGCGTTGCAGCACCGAGATGGTGTTCATCGGGTTCCACGTGATGCCGTACAGATTTTCGTGCGGGATATCGTCGGGCACACCCTCGTCCCACGTGCTCAGCAGGTGGATCGCACCTGTTTCGCGAACCACGACACAGGTCGGGCCGAACGGGCGGGTGCCGGCCACCCACAGTTGCGGCGCTCCGGCCACATAGCGCACGTTGGCTTGGCGTCCCAACACCAAGACGTCGAGGTCGTGCGCCGCCATCTGGGCAAATGCCCGCTCCCGGCGCCCCGCACGCAGGGCCCGGTCGTCGGGCAGGACCTCAGTGGCCATACGGGTCATACGGGTAGTCGGTCAACGGGATCCAGCCGTTCTCGGCGGTGACGACGACCGCTTCGCTGCGGTAGCCGCCGGTGCCGTCCTCCCATACCACTGGCTCTAGCACCGGCACCATCCCCGGCTCGAACACGAAATTCTCGTCGAACTCGTCGCCGAGATCGTTTCCGATCATGGGCGTTTCGGCCGCGTTCACCCCGATGCCGTGTCCCAGGTAGAAGTGCGGCAGCCAAGGCCGCGTCCCGCGATTGGCTTTCGTCGCGGTGCGGCCCAGCTCCGCGGCAGTCGTGCCGGCGCGCAGCACCTCGAGCACTGCGGCCATGATCTCCCGCCACTTGTCGAACTGCGCCTGCTGGCGCGGTGTGGGTTCGCGCCCGACGATCCAGGTGCGGCCGAAATCCGAGCAATAGCCGTGATAGGTGATGCTGACATCGGTCCACAACACGTCACCTTCGGCGAGTTCACGCTCGGTGGTCAGCAACGGCAGCGCCAAGTCACCGTGCGTGGTCCATACCCCGTCTGCCTTGCGATCCGGCATTACTTGCCAGATCGGTTCAAGCATGCTGGCCATTGCGCCCAGCTCGAATGCCCGGCGCAAGAAACTGGCCGACAGGTCGATCTGGCGGATGCCGGGCGCCAGCGCCGCCTGGACGTCAACCATGGCTTCATCGGTGATCCGACACGCCCTGCGAATACAGGCTAATTCGTCACGGGACTTGACGACCTTGTCCGCGCCCACCACCTGGGCGGCATCGACCGGTCCCCCAGACGGAAACAACTGCTGTTGTGCTCGGCGCATCGCCCCGGTGAATTCGTCCACCGCGACCACTGCACCGGCTGGGATCAAATCGCGGACCGCTCCGGCGAAGTGCTGCACACCCTCGTCGAATTCCAAATACAGCGGGCCGTGCAGATGGTCTGCGGGAAGACCCGCTTCCGAGGCGGCGCCTTCGCGGAACGGCAAAAACAGTTGCGGCCACGGGTCGTCGGCCAAGCACCACCGCAACCGGGCGTTCCACATAGGACAAGCCGGCTTCACCCAACGGCCAACTCACTCCGGCGGCATAGGCAACGTTGCTGTTACCCAGCAAGACCAACGCGTCGACGCCGCGGCCGGCCATTGCCGATCGCAGCCTGGCGCCCGTTTCCGACCGCATACGGGTCAGGTCGGGTACCTCCGGGATGGCGGAGGCAGACGACGGTGTCTGCATAAACGTCGTCACGAACCCGCCTTAAAGGCCCAAAAATTCGGTGATGTTGCCGCTTACGATTCGGGCGGCCGCCTCGGGTCCGACGGCGTTCACGACCGCCGCGAGCGACTTTTCCGAGTAACCGTAGGTGCTTTCGTTGTGCGGGTAGTCCGATGACCACATCACCTTGTCGATACCGATCCGGTCAATTAGCTCCAGTCCCAGCGGATCCACCATGAACGATGCACTCATGTGGTTGTCCCAGTAGTAGCGCAGGTCGTGCTCGAGGGGCCGATTGAACATGTGCAGATACGACGCCACCAGATGCTCGGCGTCTTGCAGGGCCCAGGGCACCCAAGCGATCCCGCCTTCGAACCAGCCGATCCGCAGCCTGGGATGCCGGTCGAGGATGCCGGTGAAGATGTACTTGGAGAACATCTCCCGGAATCCATCGATGTTGATCATCATGCCCACCACGACACTGTTGTACTGGCATGGAGTTTTCGGCGGGGTTTCACCGATGTGGTGAGTGACCGGAAGGCCGGCGTCTTCGATCTCGTCCCACACCGCGCTCATGGCATCGCTGCCGTAGTCGATGATGTTGCCGTCGTCGTCCTTGCCCGGATTCAACGGCAACAGGAATGTCTTGAGGCCCAAGGATTTCAGTTCGGCGAGGGTGCGGCGGGTGCCTTGTGGATCCCACCAGTTGATCAGCCCGGCGCCGTAGAACTGGCCATTGGAGCGCTCTTGTAGCTCGGCGATGTACTCGTTGTAGATCCGGAACGCCAGCTCGCGAAGGTGCTTGTCCGGGTAGTGGAAAAGCGCCAACACGGCGTTGGGGAAAGCCAATTCCTTATCGACGCCGTCTTCGCGCAGCTCTTGGATTCGTGCCTCGAGGTTGGTGCTCCCGGCCCCCGGCAGGTCGTCGTATTGCATCAGTACCGCGCTGAAATCCCCGGGCAAAAACGACTGTCCCTTGCGGCCGAGTTGATAGGCGCCGTCCTCATACCAGATCCGCGGCGCCTTGTCCTTCAGGTCGTCGGGGAAATGCTGGTAGAAGATGTCCTCGGCCAGTGAAATGTGGTTGTCCGCCGAGAAAACCACAGTCCCTTCCGGCAAGCCGACGTTTCTGAGGTCGGCGTGGCCACGTCGATTCTTGGGTGCGCCATATCCTTCCGGCGGGTAAAGCGAGACGCTTGTCGTTTGAGTCGACATTTTTGACCCTCCAATCGGATCGCCGTGGTGTCGAGATTAGTCATCGCGGGCTGATCGGGTGTAGGCGTTCTACCAAGTCACCGGCAATTCGTAGACGCCGTAGGCGAGCCGGTCGTGTTTGAACGGGATGTCTTGGACGGGAACCGCCAGTTTCAGGCTGGGCACGCGGCGAAACAGCGTGTGGTACACGATCTGCAGTTCGGCACGGGCAAGCTGTTGGCCCACGCATTGGTGCCTGCCGTAACCGAATGCGACATGCTGGCCGGCCTTAGAGCGATGCAGATAGAGGCGGTCGGGTTCGTCGAAGACCTTGGGATCCCAGTTGGCGGGCGCCAAGTCGATGATGATGCCCTCGCCGGCGCGGATGACTTGGCCCCCAATCTCGATGTCCTCGATCGCGACCCGACGCTGCCCGTTTTGGATGATGGACAGATACCGCAGCAGTTCCTCTACCGCGTTGGCGATGATCTTCGGGTCGTCGGTATCCCGCAGCACCGCCAGCTGGCCGGGGTTCTCCAGCAGCGCCAGCACACCGAGCCCGATCATGTTCGCGGTGGTCTCGTGTCCGGCGATCAGCAGCCCCGTGCCCAGCTGAGCGCCTTCGCGGACACTGATCTCGCCGGCCCTGACCCGTTCGCCCGGCCGCACCTTTGGCGGTGTCCTCCGGTTGCGTATCGGGCCAGCCCGATGTTGGCGTCGTGCTGGAAGAACTCGGCGTCCTCATACGGCACACCCACCAGCTGGCTGATGACCAGAGACGGAACAGGCAGGGCCAGCGCGGCGACGAGGCAGCCGGTTTTGGGCCGGCCAGCATGGCGTCGATGTGCTCGTCGGTGATCTGCTGGATCACCGGCCGCAGCCCTTCGACCCGTTTGAAGGTGAACGGTCGCGACAGCATCCGCCGGAACCGGGTGTGCTCTTCGGCGTCAGACGTGAAGACCGACCGCGGGCGCCTGTGCACCGTCGACAGCATGCCCTCGTTCCAGTGCGGAAAACCGGGACGCCGGTCGTCGACGCTGACGCGCGGATCGGAGAACAGCGTCCGCACCTCTTCATAGCCGGTGATGAGCCACGGCGTGCTGTCGTCCCAAATCCGCACTCGGCTCAGCGGTTTGGACTGACCGAGTGCCAGTACTTCCGGTGGTGGAGCGAACGGACAGCCGTTTTCTCTGACCATCGGATATTCCGGGACGTTGGCGGCCGCCTCGGTTTCAGTTCCGGTGAGGGTGTCCGACACTTCTCACTCCTCGATGTGGATGGCCAGTGCAGGGCAGCCCGCGGCGGCGGCGCGGGCGTCGTCGGCCTGCTTGGCCGGCGGGTTCGGGTTGAGCAGCACGACGACGCCGTCCTCGCACGCTGGTCGAAAATCTCAGGTGCGAGCATCACGCAGTTTCCCGAGGAGGCGCATTTGTATTGATCCACAGTTACTTCATCTGCAGCTGCCTTCCAACGGTGTGACGGGCGCCAACCACAGCCCGACGATGGCGTCGATGAGACCGGACGCGGCGTCGTGCCAGCTCCGCCGCGGCACCGATGCGCCGGTGTTCAATGGCGGCGTCCCGCTGCGCTCGGCTACGCCGAGTTTGCGAACGCCGCGGGCCCGGGCACGTTCGTGATCGGCGCAGGTATGCACGAGCAGGTTTCGGGCCATTACATTGCGCTCGACGCGAACGTCGATCGACAGCTCGGGTAGGCAGCTGTTGATGCCGTCGATCACTTGCACCAGAGACGGTGACCTGAGCGCATCTTTGACAAAGATGTTGTGGTAGGCGGGATCGGTCATCACCTGGGCGGCGAAGCGCGCGTACCACGTGGGGCTGCCGAGCGCGGCCAGATGCTCGGTCAGTGGGCGCACCAGGCAGGCCACCCAGTCGCGCATGTCGGCGGAGTCGCCCAGGTCGGCCACCATCTCCTCACGTAGCTGTTCGATCGGTGCCCGATGCTTATGTTCGATTGCCCGAACCAGGTCGGTCTTGGTGCCGAAGTGGTAGCCCACCGCGGCATTGTTGCCTTGGCCGGCCGCCTCGCTGACCTGCCGGTTGGACACAGCGAAAACCCCATGCTCGGCGAACAGCCGCTCGGCCGCGGCCAGGATCGCTTCCTGCGTCGTGCTGGCCCGCTCCGTGCGCGCGGTTCTCGCCGTTGTCACGACGCCTAGTCAATCCTTCACCGGCGGTTAAGTCAAGCGCTTGATTTAAACTTGGCGCTACTGCGGCGCGCTGCGCCGCCTGATCGCCTTGCCTGCGGAGGTTCCGCCGTCAATTGGCAAGACTGTGCCGGTGACATTGCGGGATCGATCGGTAGCGAAATAGAGGGCGGCCTCGGCGACATCCTCGGGTGT
This sequence comes from uncultured Mycobacterium sp., assembly GCF_964249325.1. Classification (NCBI taxonomy): domain Bacteria; kingdom Bacillati; phylum Actinomycetota; class Actinomycetes; order Mycobacteriales; family Mycobacteriaceae; genus Mycobacterium; species uncultured Mycobacterium sp. Next base: position 8,165 of record NZ_CAXUCH010000164.1, read on the forward strand.
GCCTCCGCGCTGCAAAGGCCGATCCGCGCGCATCTGCTGCCGTACCACCTGCTCGAACCGCTCAACCTCCTCGGGCGTCATGTCTTTCGCCGCGGAGGCCAGAATCGGTGTGGGGATATTGCCGGGGGCAATGCAATTGAGCCGAATATTATAGTGCGCCAACTCAATTGCGGCCGATTTGGTGAACTGGATGACCGCCGCCTTGGACGCACGATACGTCATCACACCGCTTCCGGCCTGGATCCCGCCGATCGATGAAATGTTAATGATCGACCCGCCCCCGCTGGCTGCCATCTGACGCGCAGCGTCGCGGTGCCGGCCATCACGCCGAGCACGTTGACCGCCATCACGCGGTGAAAGTCAGCGAGGTCATCCTCGAGGAAGCTGCGATGCATCCTGCTGGAGATGCCGGCGTTGTTGACCATGACGTCGAGCGCGCCGAATTGCTGCACCGCGAACGCCACCAGGTCAGCGACCTGGTCGGGTTCTGCAGTATCGCTCTGCCGGAAAACCGCTTCGGTGCCATGGTGTTCGGCGAGCGCGGCGCCTCGGCCGGCATCGATGTCGGCGATCACCACGTTGGCGCGCTCGGCGAGGAACTTCTCGACGATTCCTGCACCGATCCCAGACGCGCCGCCGGTGACGATCGCGACTTTGCCGGCAAGTTCGTTGACCACACCGACGAGTTAATCGGCGGGCTGCTGGTTAAGTCAAGCGATTGATTTAGCAAGGCGTGGCGCCGTGAGCCAGGCGCAATGGCTGTGGTTCGGTCGACAACAGCAGCCCTGGCTTCTCGTTCGCGCGATCAGGCGTCCGGGCGACCTCCCGAATTTTCGACTGGGACGGCTGCCCGCGTGATACGTTCGCCGAGGTGGGTCAGGCTCTTGTTAACCGGGAATCCATGCGGCGTTTGCCTCGCGGGGTCACCGATCTGCTACAAGCATCGGTATTGCTCATCAACCGTTCAAAGGAGCTGATTTGAAAGTCAACCGATTTGGCGCCGCGCTGGGTGTCGTGGCCACCGGCGCACTGGTGTTGTCCGCGTGTGGCAGCGAAAACCACGCGCCCCAAGGGCAGCAGCCGACGTCTGGTACGTCGGCTGCCAAGGTGAGTTGCGGCGGCAGCAAGACGCTGAAGGCCAGCGGTTCGACCGCACAGGCCAATGCGATGGCCCGCTTTGTCAACGCGTTCGAACAAGCGTGCCCAGGTCAAACGTTGAACTACACCGCAAACGGTTCGGGTGCCGGGATCACCGAATTCCTCGGAAAACAGACCGATTTCGGCGGCTCCGATGTACCGCTGAGTTCGGACGAACACGGCAAAGCGCAACAGCGCTGCGGCTCGCCGGCGTGGGACCTGCCGGTCGTATTCGGCCCCATTGCGGTCACCTACAACATCAAGGGCGTAACCACGCTGGCTCTCGACGGGCCGACAACGGCGAAGATCTTCAACGGCGCCATCACCAGCTGGGACGATCCGGCGATCAAGGCGCTAAATGCCAACGCGACGCTGCCGGCTGAGCCCATCCATGTCGTGTTCCGAAGCGACCAGTCCGGCACCACCGCCAACTTCCAGGAATACCTCGATGCCGCGTCCAACGGCGCGTGGGGTAAAGGCACCGGAATTTTTTTTTTATTGTTTGGGGGAGATGGGTGATATTGAATTTATGGGTCGTCGGCAGCTGTCAAGCGGACCGATGGCTCGATTACCTACAAC
>NZ_CAXUCH010000165.1:0-8974 GCF_964249325.1 uncultured Mycobacterium sp.
CCACGACGCTGGCCACCATCATGGCCGAGATCGGCCGAATCTACGCACCGGGGGCGAGCACGGCTCCACCTACGTCGCGCCCCTCAGCGCAGGTGTGGCTGGTCGACCCGCGTCGCCAGCTGCTGACTGCGCTGGGCTCGGACTACGTGGAGAGGTTCGCATACAACCTCGACGGTGTTGCGGCGATGATGGACGAGCTGGCGGCGACACTGGCCCGCCGGGAGCCTCCGCCGGGACTGTCGGCCGAAGAATTGTTGTCGCGTTCGTGGTGGAGCGGGCCGGAGATCTTCCTGATCATCGACGACATCCAGCAGCTGCCGCCCGGCTACGACTCCCCGCTGCACAAGGCCGCTCCCTGGGTGACCCGCGCCGCCGACGTCGGGCTGCACGTGTTCGTCACCCGCACCTTCGGCGGCTGGTCTTCGGCCGGCAGCGACCCCATGCTGCGGGCGTTGCACCAGGCAAACGCGCCGCTGCTGGTGATGGACGCTGACCCCGACGAGGGTTTCATCCGCGGCAAGATGAAGGGTGGCCCGCTGCCACGCGGTCGCGGGCTGCTGATGGCCGAAGACACCGGCGTGTTCGTTCAGGTGGCGGCCACCGACTTGCGCCGGTAAGCGCTCCGCTTGTCAACTGCTGTGTCGACGGGTACCGATACAGCCAGCTCGCGATCGCACGCGTTGGCAGGACGAGTTAGGTTCCGCCCGATGAAATTTCTGCTAGCAGGTTATGGAACTCGTGGGGACGTCGAGCCGTGCGCCGCAGTGGGTTTGGAGCTGTTGCGTCGTGGGCATGGCGTGCGCGTGGCGGTCCCGCCCAACAGGCTGAACTTCGTCGAGTCGGCGGGGCTCGATGGGGTTGGCTGGGGGCCGAGTTTAACGGACCTGCAGGGCCAGGATTTCAACCGCGACGTGTCGACGATGCAGGATCGGGTCAGCGTGCTACCCGAACTCTTTCAATATGCGACTCAGGCCACAGTTGAGATGGGCACGACGCTGACTCAACTGGCAGAGGGGGCCGACCTGCTAGTGACGGGCACGTTCGAGCCGCGGCTCGCCGCCACCGTCGCGGAGTACTACGACATTCCGGTGGCTGCGCTGCATCCCTTTCCGATACAGGTTTTGGCGCATTCATGGCCGGATTGGCGCATAAGGCAACAGATCGAAGAGGCTCTCCGTCGCGCACTGGCTTTGCCAGAGGCCGCCGCACTTGCACTGCCAGGAAAGGGGAAACGTGCATCGCTGGAGATCCAGGCCTACGACGAGCTGTTGTTTCCCTGGCTGGCTGCGGAATGGGCCGAATGCGATAGCCGACGGCCCTTTGTCGGCGCACTGACGCTCGAGTTGGCGACAGATGCCGACGACGATGTCTTGTCGTGGATTGCCGCTGGAACACCACCGATCTACTTCGGCTTTGGCAGCACTCCGCTCGCATCTCCCGTCGACACGCTGGAAATGTTCAGCGCGGCTTGCGCACAGTTAGGCGAGCGGGCGTTGATTTGCACCGGCGAGAATGACTTCACGGACGTCCCGCATTTCGACCATGTCAAGGTTGTGGGCGCGGTAAACCACACAGCCATCTTTCCCGCTTGTCGCGCGGTCGTCCACCACGGCGGCGCCGGCACCACGGCCGCAAGCATGCGGGCCGGAACCCCCACGTTGATACTCTGGTTCTGGCACGATCAGCCAAGCTGGGCGGCTCAGGTCACACGCCTGAAAGTTGGTGCAGCGCGGCCTTTTTCGGCCACTACCGTGGATTCGCTGGTCGCAGACCTCCGGTCCATTCTTGCACCGCAGGTAGCGGTGCAAGCCCGCGAGATCGCCACACAGATGACCAAGCCGGCCGATAGCGTTGCCAGGGCCGCCGATCTCGTGGTAGCTGCCGCACGCCACGGGCGGTACGGGTGAACGGGTTTCGTCGATGAAATTCGTGCTGGCGAGCTATGGAACTCGCGGCGATGTGGAGCCATGCGCCGCAGTGGGTTTGGAGCTATTGCGCCGCGAGCACGACGTGCGCATCGCGGTCCCGCCTAACATGCTGGACTTCGTCGAATCGGCGGGGCTTGCTGCGGTCGCCTACGGGTCGGACTCACCGGCGCTGCGCGACGAGGATTTCGTCGGCAAGGTCTCGAAGATTCAGGATCCGATGAGCACGGTGCGGGAAATTGTTGAGTATGCGACCAAGGCGTGGGTGGAGGTGGGCACGACGCTGACGGCGCTGGCAGATGGGGCCGACCTGCTATTGGCCGGCATGAGCGAACAGGGCCTCGTTGCCAACGTCGCTGAGTATCACGACATCCCGCTGGCTGCGCTGCACTTGTTCCCGGTGCAGTTTTTGCCTCTCGGGTGGCTGCATGCGCAAATATCGAAGGAGGCTGCAGAAGCCCAACGCCGTGCGCTGGGCTTGGCTGTGGCGACGCGACGGACGCTGGAACCCGGACCGCTGGAGATCCAGGCCTACGATGAGTTCTTCTTTCCCGAGCTGGCAGCCGAATGGGCGCGATCGGATATTCGACGGCCGTTCGTCGGAGCGCTGACGTTGGATTTGCCGACGGATGCCGACGACGACGTCTTGTCGTGGATTGCCGCCGGAACACCGCCGATCTACTTCGGCTTTGGCAGCACGCCGGTCGCATCGCCGGCTGACACGGTCGCCATGATCAGCGCAGCATGCCTGGAGTTGGGCGAGCGAGCCTTGATCTACGCCGGCGGGAATGGACTCGGCCAAACTCCGCATTTCGACCATGTCAAGGTTGTCGGCGCGGTGAACTTTACGACCATCTTTCCGGCCTGCCGCGCGGTCGTCCATCACGGGGGCGCCGGCACCACGGCGGCGGGCCTGCGAGCCGGAATCCCTGCGTTGGTTCTCTGGACCCAGGCGGATCAGCCGATCTGGGCAGTTCAGGTCGAACGGCTGAACGTCGGCTCTGCGCGGCCTTTCTGGGCTACCACCCGGGAATCACTGGTCGCGGACCTTCGCTGTATTCTCGCCCCGCAGTACAGGTCGCGAGCGCGTGCCATCGCCACCCGGATGACCAAGCCCGCCGAAGGCGTTGCCAAGGCAGCCGATCTCGTGGAGGACGCCGCCCGTGCAGGGCTCTTTGGCTGATCGGAGAAGGCGGGCTGTCTGATACCCGGCGTCGACCACGTCAGGCAAATGGCTTCGGCGCGCCTTGACTGGGCTGCCCCAGTGGGCGGTTATCTGCGGCCGAAGCGGCCCAACCGGATTGCCCAACAGAATGCCGCTTGACCAACCAACTCATAAGATGTCTCACGGCGCGGTCGCGGTCGCGACGGAGCTGCGGAGCGGACGGGGTGTCGAGCGGCACCAACCTGGCCGCTTTGCCCGCATGGACGTGTACGCAGCACTGCGAGTTAGGTTTCGCCAATGAAATTTGTGCTGGCAAGCTATGGAACTCGCGGCGATGTGGAGCCATGCGCCGCGGTCGGTTTGGAGCTGCTGCGCCGCGGGCACGATGTGTGCATCGCGGTTCCGCCGAACATGCTTGGCTTCGCCGAGTCGGCTGGGCTTGCTGCGGTGGCCTACGGGCCGGACTCGCAGGCGCTGCACGACGTCAGCAACTTCTCGATGAGCCGGGATCCGCTCGAGTTGCTGCGGACAGGCATGACGTATGTCAGCGAGATCTGGGCGCAGATGGGCATGACGCTGACAGAGCTGGCAAATGAGGCCGATCTGCTGTTGACGGCCGTGACCCAAGAGGGGCTCGCCGCCAACGTCGCGGAGTATTACGACATCCCGGTGGCTGCCCTGCACTATTTCCCGAGGCGGGTTCTGGCGAACAGCGAATGGCTGGATTGGCTCATGAATAGGGACGCTGAGAATGGCCAACGCCGTGCGCTGGGCTTGCCGGAGGCAACCGAACCTTCAATGCTACGGATGGCGGAACGTGGGTCGTTGGAGATTCAAGCCTACGAGGAGTTCTTCTTCCCGGAGCTGGCGGCCGAATGGGCGGAACAGGGTAGCCGACGGCCCTTCGTCGGAGCGCTGACGCTGGAGTTGCCGACGGATGCCGACGGCGACGTCTTGTCATGGATTGGCGCCGGAAGGCCGCCGATCTACTTCGGCTTCGGCAGCATGCAGGTCGCATCTCCCGCCGACACGGTCGTCATGATCGGTGAGGCCTGCGCGCAGTTAGGCGAGCGGGCGTTGATTTGCAGCGGCCCGAATGACTTCAGCCAGACTCCGCATTTCGACCACGTCAAGGTTGTGGGCGCGGTGAACCACGCTGCCATCTTTCCGGCGTGCCGCGCGGTCGTTCACCACGGTGGCCCGGGTACCACGGCCGCAGGCATGCGAGCCGGAATGCCTGCGTTAGTCCTCTGTATCGGGTGGGAACAGCCGATCTGGCAGGCTGTGGTTGAGCGGCTGAAAGTTGGCTCCGGGCGGCCGTTTTGGGCCACCACTCGAGATTCGCTCGTCGCGGACCTCCGCTCGATTCTCGCCCCGCAGTACATCACGCGAGCCCGCGAGATCGCGATCCGGATGACCAAGCCCGCCGAAAGCGTTGCCCGCGCGACCGATCTTCTCGAGGATGCCGCCCGCCGAAGGCGCTCAGGCTGATCGGCGGCCGGCCGAGCAAGTACTGAATTCTGGGTGCTTGACGAACCGGTTCGTCGTAACAAGATTCGACTGCAGATAGGCTGACGGGTGGCCCGCCGCCCTGACACCCCTGTCTTCTGATGGGCGACCCTGCTAGCAGGTTTCGTCAGGTAGCGGCGGTAAGTGGGAGTCCACCATCCAACTGCGGGTCAGCAGTTGTCCACCGGATGAACAGTAGTCGTCCAGGAGTGAATTGTTGGCGCGGGTGGCGGCGTTTCGCGGCATAGCCATCTACTGTCACCAACGGGCGACCGTCAGTAGCGATCGAGCCCTTACCGAGTGTGTTGACGCTGAAGAGATATCAAGGAAGAAAGCGCATTTCGTCTGTGAGTAAGCACACGGAAATGCTGCTGGCAGAAGCAGCCGAATTGCCGACCAACGGATCAGCGATGACCGACCGCGATGCAGGTAGGTCCCGATGCGCACGGTGATTCCTGCCGCCGCGGGCGACGTGCGGATGCAGCTGGCATTCCCTGCGGCGTTTAACACAGCCAAAGCGACCGCGGCTGGGGGAGGGGTCTAGTGTTGGATTTCGGGGTGTTTCCGCCCGAGATCAATTCGGGACGGATGTATGCAGGCCCTGGACCGGGGTCGATGCTGGCTGCTGCGGCAGCCTGGGATGGGCTGGCCGCGGAGTTGAGGTCGGCGGCAACATCGTACGGTTCGGTGGTCTCGGGACTGACAAGCGGCTCGTGGCTCGGTCCGGCGTCGGCGTCGATGGCCCAAGCGGCCGCACCCTATGTGACGTGGATGGCCAGCACCGCCGGACGGGCCGAGGAGACGGCCACCCAGGCGAAGGCGGCCGTGGCCGCCTACGAGGCGGCATTCGCCGCGACAGTGCCCCCGCCGGTGATCGCCGCCAACCGTGCTCAGTTGGCGGCGTTAATCGCGACGAATTTCTTCGGTCAGAACAGCCCGGCGATCGCGGCCACCGAGGCGGAATACGGCGAGATGTGGGCCCAAGATGCCGCCGCCATGTACGGCTATGCCAGCGCGTCGGCGGCCGCGACAAAGATGGCGCCGTTCATACCGCCAACGCCGACCACGAGTGTCGCCGGATTGACCGAACAGGCTGCGGCGGTCAACAACGCCAACGCCACGCCAGCCGGCAGCGCGGCGCAGACGGCAGCGTCGACGATGACCCACCTGGCCTCCACCTCCGCTATGCCGCAATTGTCAGCGGCGTCGTCCACGTCACCCGCGGCGGCCACCTCATCGGCGGCCACTGCGCCGACTTGGTCGTCGTTATTGGACTTCCTCGGACCGAATGGGTTAGCCATACTTGGGCCGAGCGGATTGATCTCCTCTGTGCTCGGGAACCCGTCCTTCGCGAACCAGGGGCTCGCGAATGCGTGGACCAACTGGCCGTACTTCCCCCTCGGGACGGTGAACTCCACCGTGGCATGGGCAGCTGGAATGGCACCCGGCGCCCCCGCGCCCAGCCCGGCGCTCGGCGGGGCGCTACCGCCGCCGGGGGCTATCGGCGCCTTCGGCGGTACGGTGGGCCATTGGGGCGGACCGGTGTCGGCGAGTGTGGGCCAGGCTGGCACGATCGGACGGCTGTCGGTGCCGGCGAGCTGGGCCGCCGCGGCGCCTCAGCAAGCGATAGGCCCCGAGGCCCCGGGTTTGCTGGGGGCTCAGACCATTGCCCACAGTCACCCGGGTGCGAGCAGCGGGCTGCTGCGAGGTGTACCCCTGACAGGGGCCGGTATAGGTCGGCGCGCCGGCGGATTCATCAACCGCTATGGGTTCCGCCATGCCGTGATGCCGCGGCCGCCATCGGCCGGATAGCCGACCGCTGCTCGAGCGGTTGGCCATTCCCGCTCGCGCACCGTATGCACGGTCTGATGGCCACGAAATCGCGACCATAGTCCGTGACCGCGCGGTTGTCGGTCACCGGCAACGAGACCAATCCGATTTATGCGCGACAAGATTTTTACCCTGCGCGACCAGTCTTCACGCCCATAGGTCCAACCACTGACCTAGTAATCGCCAACCGGCTGACCACCGTTTGCGCAGCTAGGCTGTCCGGCTGAGCCGACAAACCAAGTGGGCAACGAAGCGTTGACCGCCGGATGGACGCTCGTTGTCCAGCAACGGAAACGCCTTGGTGGCGGCAAGTTCCCTCACAGCCACCTAATCTCACCAACGAGTGACGCTCCCTAACCAGCGTTGCTCGATATTCAGATTTCGAGCGTTCGGGGAGAAAGCGAATTTCGTGCGTGACCACACACTCGCAAAAGCTGCTTGCGCGCAACCCGCAGAGCTTCGGCCGGTGGTGAACGTCCGGAATTCCGTTGGAGCGCTGGAAAGAGTGTGGTTCTTGCCGGGTAAGCGCTGTCCACGCTGATTGCGGCGCAGGTCGCCGTACACGCCGGCAGGAATCGGGCGCACAACACATAGAGCGTCGTCGACAACGACCTGTCCGTGAGCTCGCCCGCGCCACCCGGTTCGTGTACCACCATGCGAGTTCGTCAAAGCGATCGTGGCTAGCTGATGTAGCTGACATAGGGGTGTCACTTGCTGGATTATGGGGCGCTGCCGCCGGAGATCAATTCTGGCCGCATGTATTCCGGTCCGGGGCCGGAGTCGATGTTGGCCGCTGCGGCGGCCTGGAACGGCCTGGCGGCGGATTTAAGGTCGGCGACGACCTCTTACCAATCTGTGGTCTCAGAATTGACAGCCGAGCAGTGGCTTGGTTCGTCATCGGCTTCGATGGCGGCCGCGGCGGCACGGTATGTGGCGTGGATGAGCACGATTGCGGCTCAGGCTGACGAGGCCGCCATCCAGGCGAAAGCGGCCGTGGCCGCCTATGAGGCGGCGTTTGCGGCGACGGTGCCTTTGGCGCTGATCGCGGCGAACCGTGCCCAGCTGATGGCGTTGATAGCGACCAATTTCTTCGGCCAGAACAGCCCGGCGATCGCAGCCACCGAGGCGCAATACGGCGAAATGTGGGCCCAGGATGCCGCCGCCATGTACGGGTATGCCGGCGCCTCGTCGGCTGCCACGACGATGACGCCGTTCATGCCGCCACCGCAGACCACCAACGCTGTCGGGGTAACCAGCCAGGCCGCTGCGCTCACAAAGGCCGCCGGCACACCGGCCGGCACCGCTGCGCAGACCACGGCCTCGGCGATGACACCGGCCTCCGCCGCCGCGGTGCCCCAGGCGCTGCAGCAACTCTCTTCGGCGGCGTCATCCACGTCGTCGCTGGATCCTTTACTGGCGTGGTTGGGGATCACTCCCGGTTCGTCGGCGGTTCCGTCGTGGCTCGTTGGCCCGAGCGGGTTGATCGCCAGTGTGCTTGGGGGAGGTACGCTTTCGGTGGGGTCGAGTGGGACCGCGAATGCGCTTACCTACTTTCCGTATGGTGCCATCGGGACGGTGAACTCCACGATGGCGTGGGGAGCCGGTTTGGTACCTGGCGCGCCAGCTGCCAGCCCGGCGCTCGGTGGCGCGCTACCGCCTCCCGGGGCGATAGGCGCCTGGGGCTCTCCGGTGGGCCACTGGGGCGGCCCGGTGTCGGCCGGTGTGGGCCAGGCTGGCACCGTCGGGCGGCTATCGGTGCCCTCGACATGGGCTGCCGCACCCCAGCAGACAACAAGTCCCGAGGCACCAGCGTTGCTGGGTACGCACTCTGCCCATGTTCACCCGCAAACGAGTGGACTGCTGCGCGGACTGCCGCTGATGGGAACCGGTGCGGGCCACCGCGCCGCTGGCGGTTTCATTCACCGCTACGGGTTCCGCCACACGGTAATGCCACGGCCGCCGGCCGCCGGTTAGCCCACGGTCTGTGCGCGCTTATCCCGCTATCGGGCGCTGACCTGACCGCGCTGTTGGCTCATATGAGGCACCCGGAACTCTCGCATGATCGGTTGGCATCGGACGCCCGCCGCAACGACCTTTACCCGCGCCGAGATTTTTATCCCCGCACGGAAAGTAATGCATGACGCGCACGCACGGTCCCGCCTATCGACTGACCGAGGATATCGCTGCGTTCATGCAGGTAGTCGTGGTGACAGCAGATGTCACCCTAACCGTGGATGAACAGTTGATGACGCGGATGAACAGTAGTGGGCGAGGAATGAATACTTGGCGCGGGCGGCGTGCCGTCCGACAGTTGCCATCTAATCTCACTACCGAACGACCTCCCGATGGTCAGTGAAACTTGAACGCTGTTGAGGAAGGAATCCAGATGTCGTTCGTGACCACTCAGCCCGAAGCTTTGTCGGTGGCGGCCGCCAACTTGACAGGTATCGGCTCAGCGCTGGCCGCTCAGAACGCGGCTGCGGCCGTCCCCACAACCGGGGTGGTTCCCGCCGCCGCCGACAAAGCTTCGGGCTGAGTGGTCACG
>NZ_CAXUCH010000165.1:8984-9857 GCF_964249325.1 uncultured Mycobacterium sp.
CGGCCGCGCAGTTCGTCGCGCACGCCCAGATGTATCAGGCGGTCACTGCTCAGGCCACCGCAATTCACGACATGTTTGTGAGCACGTTGGGCACCAGCGCCGGATCGTACGCAGCCACCGAGGCCGCCAACGCGGTTGCGGCCCGCTAAGGAGGGGACTAGTGCTTGACTTGGGGGCGCTGCCGCCGGAAATCACCTCTGCCCTGATGTATGCCGGCCCCGGATCCGCGCCGTTGCAGGCTGCCGCGTCGTCCTGGAATGCGCTTGCCGCCGAGTTGAATTCGGCCGCGACCGGGTACAACACGGTGATCACACAACTGGCCAACGAGGAATGGCTGGGGCCAGCATCGACATCGATGGCGAATGCAGCCGCGCCATACGTGGCGTGGATGAGCAGTACGGCCGCGCAGGCCGAGCAGGCGGCCACCAGCGCACGGGCGGCGGCCGCCGCCTACGAGGCAGCGCACGCCGCGGTCGTGCCGCCACCTCTCGTTCTGGAGAACCGCGCCCAGACCGCGCAACTCGTGGCGACAAACGTTCTCGGTCAAAATACTCCGGTGATCGCGCAACTCCAGGCGCAGTACGCCCAGATGTGGGCCCAGAACGCTGCCGCGATGTATAGCTACGCCGGCCAGTCCGCGGCCGCGACGAAGATGGCGCCGTTCGCCGCGCCGGCATCGAACACCAATCCCGCTGGCCAGGCAATTCAGGCCGCAGCGGTGACCCAAGCGGCTGGCAGCGCGACTGGTACATCGGCGCAGTCAACGCTGTCGAAGGCGATGTCCTCGATGAACAGCTTGCAGTCCGCCCTGGCGACGCCCGCTGCATCCGATCCGACGCAGCTCGGGGACATCCTCGGACAGATGACGTTGGT
>NZ_CAXUCH010000166.1:0-4542 GCF_964249325.1 uncultured Mycobacterium sp.
CCACCAAATCGGCGCGCATGCCGTCGACGTCGAACGCCGCGCACAGCGCGGCGATGCGGCGTAATTCGTTGTCCGGCAACACCACATCGGATACCAGCTCCCGGGCGTCGGCGATGCGGCGGGCCAGCTCGGCGTCGGCGGCGGCATAGCGCGCGGCGAAAGCGTCCGGATCGGCTTCGTAGGCCATCCGTTGCCGAATGACCTGGGCGCGCACCTCGACATCACGCGACGCGTGCACGTCGACGGTGAGCCCGAACCGGTCCAGTAGCTGCGGGCGCAGTTCGCCTTCTTCGGGGTTCATCGTGCCGATCAGCACGAAGCGGGCCTCGTGGGAATGCGAGATCCCGTCGCGTTCGATGTGTACCCGTCCCATCGCCGCGGCGTCAAGCAGCAGATCGACCAGGTGGTCGTGCAGCAAGTTGACCTCGTCCACGTAGAGCACGCCGCCGTGGGCGCGGGCCAGCAGCCCAGGCGAGAACGCGTGCTCCCCGTCACGCAACACCCGCTGCAGGTCCAGTGAGCCGATCACCCGGTCCTCGGTGGCGCCGATCGGTAACTCGACCAGCCGTGCATCCTGGGAGGCGGCGGAAAGCAGTGCGGCCAAACCGCGTACGGCCGTCGACTTCGCGGTGCCCTTCTCGCCGCGAATGAGCACGCCAGCGATTTCCGGACGCACGGCGCACAGGATCAGCGCGAGCCGCAGCTGCTCGTGTCCGACGATCGCGCTGAACGGATACGGCTTCACGGCTGGACCTCCACCCCGGTGCCCGGCCGCACCATCGGCACATGGGGAATCCCATCCTCGACGAAATCATCGCCGTCGCGCACGAACCCGTGCTGGGCGTACATGTGCGTCAGGTAGGCCTGCGCGTTGATCCGGCATGGGTAGTCGCCCACCTCGGCCAGCGCGGCGCGCAGCAACCGGGTGGTGTGGCCTTGGCTGCGGGCGTTGCGTTTGGTGCAAAGCCGACCGATGCGGAACGCCTTTTCTCCGCCGGCATGCTCCTCCATCAGCCGCAGGGTGCAGATGACCTCGCGGTCGGGCTTTTCCAGCCAGAAGTGCCGAGTTTCGGCCAGCAGGTCGCGGCCGTCCAGCTCCGGATAGGGGCAGGCCTGCTCGACGACGAACACCTCCACCCGCAGTTTGAGCAGTTCGTAAAGGCTCGCCGCGTCAAGCTCTTTCGCCCAGGCGCGGCGCAGCGCGACAGTCATGCGCCGCTCCTCCTCATCGCTGCGCTCTGCATCGTCGCCGACGCGGGTCATGACCCCCCTGCCGTTTCCAGCTGCAGCACCTTGGTGCTCCATGACCACACCTCCTCGAACAGCTCCGGCTCAGTAGACAATTCAGTGCCCAGCGAAGGCACCATTTCTTTAAGCGTGGGCAGCCATGCCTGATACCGAGTGGGAAAGCAGCGCTGCAGCACGTCGAGCATGGCCGACACCGCAATCGACGCCCCCGGTGAGGCGCCGAGCAGACCCGCGATGCTGCCGTCAGCAGCGCTGATGACCGGGGTGTCGAATTCGAGCCGCCCGCGCCGGATCACCTGTACCCGCTGGCCGGCGCGCGTTGTCTGCCAGTCGGAGTCGACCGCGCTGGGGGCGAATTCCCGCAGGGCCTCGACGCGCGCATGCCGCGACAACGCCAGTTGGCCGAGCAAGTAGTTGACCAGCCGCCGCTGGCTGACACCGACGCGCATCATCGACAGCGCGTTGCCCGGCTTGACCGAGCGTGCCAGGTCGCTGACGCGGCCGTGCTTGAGGAACTTCGGTGACCAACCGGCGAACGGCCCGAACAGTAGCCACGGCTGGCGGTTGACGATCCGCAGATCCAGGTGCGGCGCCGTCATCGCCGGCGCCCCGGGTGCAGGCAAGCCGTACACCTTGGCCCGATGCGCGGCGGTGAGCGCCGGGTTGGCGCTGCGCAGAAACTTCCCGCCGATCGGGAAGCCGCCGAATCCCCTCACCTCGTCGATGCCCGACTTCTGCAACAGCAGCAGGGCGTGGCCCCCGGCTCCGACGAACACGAATTTCGCGTTCAGCTTGCGGGTTTCTGCGTTGCGGCGGTTGCGGATCGAGAGCGTCCAGCTGCCGTCGCGCTGACGAGTCAGGCTGCGCACTTCATGGCCGAACCATGCGGCGGTGCCGGTGCTCAGACAAAAACCGACGAGCTGTTTGGTCAGTTCGCCGAAGTCGACGTCGGTCCCGTCGGATGCCCAGGTCAAGGCAACCGGTTCACCAAGGTCACGCTTAGCGGCCACGAAGGGTAGCCGACGCGCAAACTCGTCTGCGTCGTCGATGAACTCGGTGTGGGCGAACAGCGGGTTAGCGGCCAGGGCCTGATGGCGGCGCCGCAGGTAGTCGACGCTACCGGTTCCATGCACGAAGGCCGCATGCGGCACCGCGTTGAGGAAGGCGCGCACGTCGGCCAGGACGCCGTTTTCGGCCGCATACGCCCAGAACTGCCGGGTTACCTGGAACTGCTCGTTCACCCGGACGGCTTTGGCGATGTCGACGGAGCCGTCACGGGTCGGCGTGTAATACAGCTCGCAAAGTGCGGAGTGCCCAGTTCCGGCGTTGTTCCACGGGTCGCTGCTCTCGGTGGCGACGCCATCCAGCCGTTCGACCAAGGTGATCGACCAGTTAGGCTCCAGCCTTCGCAGCAGCGCGCCGAGTGTGGCGCTCATGATGCCCGCGCCGACCAGCACGACGTCGGTCTTGGCGACGTTCGGCTCTGACACCAGATCGTTCTTCCTTACTTATCTGCACCGCGGGCGTCACTTATCTGCGCCGCAGGCGTCCTCAGGTTATCCCGCTTGCTGTGGGCGTAACGCGCCCGTCTGGGCGGATTGGACCGCGCTGGAAAAGCAGGCTCTAAGCTGGCGAGCGTGAGTGGCTGGGTGCCCGATGTCCTGCCCGGCTGTTGGCAGCGCACCATCCCGCTGGGTCCCGATCCCGACGGTGAGGGCGACATTGTCGCGACATTGGTGCGCCGCGGCGAGCCCGCACGAGCCAATCACGCCGTGTTGGCGGTGCACGGATACACCGACTACTTCTTCAACACCGCGCTGGCTGATCACTTTGCCGGGCGTGGCTTCGCGTTTTACGCGCTGGACTTGTCCAAGTGCGGGCGCTCCTGGTGGCCCGGCCAGACCCCGCACTTCACCACCGACCTGGCCCGATACGACCGCGAACTCGAAGAAGCCCTTGCCGTTATCCGTACTCAGGCGCACTCGGTGCTGGTCTACGGCCACTCCGCTGGCGGGCTGATCGTGTCGCTGTGGCTGGACCGGCTGCGAGGACGTGGCGCCACCGCGCAAGCAGGCATCGGCGGCCTGGTGCTCAACAGCCCACTGCTGGACCTACCGGGGCCGGCGGCGCTGCGGTGGGCGGTGACCTCGGCGGCGATCGCCGCGATGGCGCGGGTGTACAAGAAGGGGGTGGCCCGGGCGCCCGGCACGGGTGGGTACGGCGCCAGCCTGCATCGGGATTACCACGGCGAGTTCGACTACAACTTGCAGTGGAAACCGCTGGGCGGCTTCCCGATCACCTTCGGCTGGCTACATACAGTCCGCCGCGGTCAGGCGCGGCTGCATCGTGGGCTCGACGTTGGCGTGCCCAACCTGATTTTGCGTTCCGATCACAGCGTCTCCGACACCGCTGACGAGATCGCCTTGCAGTGCGGCGACGCGGTCCTCGATGTCGCCCAGATCGCCCGGTGGGCCGGTTGCATCGGCAACCGCACCAGCGTCGTTACGGTCAAAGACGCCAAACACGACGTGTTCCTGTCCATGCCGGCGCCGCGCCAGGCGGCCTACCACGAACTCGACGCCTGGTTGACCGAGTACCTGTGCCGCGTCGCCGACGCCGAGGCCGCGGTATCGGCCGGGGACGGGTGAGCCGCGTGGAAACCTACGATCTTGCGATCATCGGAACCGGTTCGGGCAACAGCATTCTCGACGAACGCTACGCGCGCAAGCGGGTGGCGATCTGCGAGCAGGGCACATTCGGCGGCACCTGTTTGAACGTCGGGTGCATTCCCACCAAGATGTTCGTCTACGCCGCTGAGGTGGCCCAAACCGTGCGTCATGCGGCCCGCTACGGTGTCGACGCGCACGTCGACCGTGTGCGCTGGGACGACATCGTCTCGCGCATCTTCGGCCGCATCGACCCGATCGGGATCAGCGGCGAAGACTACCGCCGCTCCTCCCCCAACATCGACGTGTACGGCCAGCACGCCCGCTTCGGGCCAGTCCAGGCCGACGGACGCTATCTGCTGCGCACCGACCTCGGCGACGAATTCACCGCTGAACAGGTCGTCGTCGCCGCCGGGTCGCGTCCGGTGATCCCGTCGGCCATCCTCGCCTGCGGCGTCGACTACCACACCAGCGACACAGTCATGCGGATCGCTGAATTACCCGAACACCTGGTCATCATCGGTGGCGGTTTCGTCGCAGCCGAATTCGCGCACATCTTCTCCTCACTGGGCGTGGGGACAACATTGTGGATAACCCCCCGGCACCGGCTGAGGCGGTCACGCCCCAC
>NZ_CAXUCH010000166.1:4552-9726 GCF_964249325.1 uncultured Mycobacterium sp.
GGCATTCCGACGACACTATCTGCGAGCGCTTTACCCGCCTCGCCTCGACCAAATGGGAGCTGCGGACGCACCGCAATGTCGTCGGAGGCCACCGCGACGGTCCGCAGATCGTGCTGGACCTCGACGACGGTTCCACCGTGCACGCCGACACTGTGCTGGTGGCCACCGGCCGGATACCCAACGGCGATCTGTTGGACGCCGAACAGGCCGGCATCGACCTCAACGGAACTCGAGTGGTGGTCGACGAGTACCAACGAACCTCTGCCCCAGGCGTTTTCGCGCTCGGCGACGTCTCCTCACCCTACGAGCTCAAACATGTTGCCAACCACGAAGCCCGCGTCGTGCAGCACAACCTTTTCTGCGACTGGGACGACACCGACTCGATGATGATGACCGACCACCGGTTCGTGCCGTCGGCGGTATTCACCGATCCTCAGCTCGCCAGCGTCGGATTGACCGAAAACCAAGCTGTAGCAAAAGGTTTCGATGTCTCTTGCGTGATCCAGGACTACGGCGACGTCGCCTACGGGTGGGCGATGGAGGACACCACCGGGATCGTCAAGATCATCGCCGAGCGCGGCAGCGGCCGGCTGCTGGGCGCGCACATCATGGGCTACCAGGCCTCGTCGATCATTCAACCGCTGATCCAGGCGATGAGCTTCGGGCTGCCCGCACATCAGATGGCGCGCGGCCAGTACTGGATTCATCCGGCGCTGCCGGAGGTCGTGGAAAACGCGCTACTGAACCTCTGCTGAACTGATTCAGCGCGGATGCGGTTCGTCCGCTGGGCCCTCCCCGGCTGCCTGGCACCGCGGGCATAGCCCGTGCAGGGTCAACCCGGCCCGCTCCGAAAGCGCGAAGGAGCTGCCCGCCATCGCCTGTTCGAGCGCCGAAGTCAGCTGGCGCGCGGGCACTTCGATGATTGAGCCGCACCGGGTGCACACCGCGTGATGATGAGGGTCGGCGGCCAACCCATATGTGGTGACCCCGTTCTCCAGCGTCAGCGCGTGCAGCACACCCTGGTCGACCAGCGTGGTGACCGTTCGGTAAACCGTCGCCAAGTCGGGCGGCGTGATCCCGGCGGGAGCGGCTTCGGTTAGCCGCTGGTGAATCTCTGCCACCGAGAGATGGCTATTGACCGGCTCGAGCACCGCCAGTACCGCGATCCGTGACGCCATGCGCCGCAGCCCATGCGCCCGCAACAACTCACCGATCCGCTCGCAGACGGCCGGGTCCAGGGCCGATGGCCTGGTCACTCCTTCAGTATCACGCATGGGGTTGCCCAAGCGCAGCCAATGCGGGATTCGCGCATAACGGTCGGACGTGGTGCAGCGCTGTTAGGGCAGCGCCGCGGCTGGCTCGATGCCTGACGCACCACAAATTTTCACCTGCGAAAAACTTGCAAAACTCGCCGCAAATCGTTTGCACGACGAGCCCGTTATGGGTAACCAACGAGCAGAGGCGGGGACACGAGATGGTTTGTGGTGAGCTCTACCGAAAGCGGTCGTCGTGGTCGAGGCTGCGAAGCGCGTTGGCGCCCGACGAGCGGTGGCGTCTGGGCGCGATGTTCCTGGTGATCGCAGCGTTTCACCTGGTCGGCTGGTGCACCCTGGTGCTCATCGTCAACCCAGCTCACTTCAGCGTCGGCGATAAGGCGTTCGGAATGGGTATCGGGCTGACGGCCTATACGCTCGGGTTGCGGCACGCTTTCGACGCCGACCACATCGCCGCTATCGACAACACCACCCGCAAGTTGATGAACGACGGGCAGCGTCCGCTCGCGGTCGGCTTCTTTTTCTCGCTGGGCCATTCATCGGTGGTTTTCGGGCTGGCAGTGTTGCTGGCAATCGGACTCAAGGCCATCGTCGGGCCGGTCCAGCGGGGCTCATCGGCACTGCATCACTACACCGACATCATCGGGACCACGGTCTCGGGCGTGTTCTTGTGGCATGTGCCTCTTGGACACGATCGACGGCTCGTTTATGAACTTCGCATATGGTTGGGCGTTTTCCAGCCCGGTGCGCAAGGTTTACTACAACATCACGATCACCGGGCTTTCGGTAGCGGTCGCACTGCTCATCGGGACCGTCGAACTGTTGGGACTGCTGGCCGGTCAATTCGGCTGGAGCGGTCCGTTTTGGGATTGGCTCGGCGGTGTCAATCTCAACGCCATCGGCTTCATCATCGTTGGCTTATTCGTCGTGACATGGGCTATCGCTCTGCTGATCTGGCGTTACGCTCGCATCGAGCAGAAGTGGGCGACGGCGGCGGTTCCCGACAGTGCCGGGCAGGCGAACTGACGTGTCGGTAGCTCTAGACACCGGGACTGGTACCGGCATTGAGATTCAGACGCACGACCTCGAGCAGGCCGAGGCGATCATGCGGGATCGGCTCTCGCATCACTCGCTTCGCATCTTAAAACAGCATCAAAGCCTTGATTTCACGCTTTGCCAGGCAAAGCTATATGACATCACGTTCCTTCAGGTGTCCTACGGCAATGAAGTGGAAGTCCTAGCAACGGGATCCGCCGACTTCTACGTCGTGCAGCTCACGCTGGAGGGCATGTGCTTGGTCACCACGAGTGAAGCTCGCCTGGAGGTGGGCCCTGGGCGTGTTTACGTGGTGAATCCCCGCACCACCTATCGCAAACGGTGGAGCGCCGATGCTACCCAGCTAATGGTCAGGGTTCCACGCAGGCCCATGGAACAGTTGGCGAGCGCCGACAGCCACGGTGCGCCAGTCATTTTCGAGCAATCAGCCCATCCACTGCCCCGCACGCTCGATGATCTCCTCAAGTTCTTTTGGAGAGACGTCACCACCGATGGTCGCACGCGCTCCACCCCTATCGACCGAAGCGCCAGCAGACACCTAATGAGAGCTTTACTGCACCTACTTCCCAACTCCGCCAGCACGGCCGCCTCACCACATGAGCTGCCGGCCTGCCTGTCTCGCGCAGACCGGTATATCCGGCAGCACCTCGCCGAGCCCATCGCGCTGGCAGACATCGCCGACGCCGCCGGCGTCACCATCCGCTCTATAGAGAATGCGTTTCGGCGCCACTGGCGCACCACACCGATGACTCACGTCCGCAATCTTCGGCTGGAAGTCGCTCATGTCATGCTCACGGAACCCGTTGCCGGAATCTCGGTAACGGATGCCGCACTCGCTTCAGGTTTTACGCATCTTGGCCGGTTCTCGAAAGGATACGTGCGCCGGTTCGGCGAACTACCCTCAGAGTCACTACGCCGCGCACTGACAACCAAGGCGTCACTAGGTGGCCAGCACGCGAAAAGTGGATAGCGGCGGTATTTGGAGGATAGCGGGCATCCGATCCGCCAGCGCACACTCTTGGCATGCTTACGACCAGCAGGCCCCATCTGGCGAGGGAAATCCTCTGCGACGAAACGACCGAACAGCAGTTGGGTCTTGTCCCACCGTGACGGATTTCGCCGTGTGAAAACCGTTCCGCGTGCATCGTCGCTGATACTTCGCGCTGAAAGCAGGAAACGCTGAACAGCGCCGAAGTTGCAACGGCTTAGCTACGACTTGTGCTGACGGCTCGAGCGACTTAGGGCAGTTGAGTTAACCCGAGTTGCGAGAATGCCTTTGTAGCGGAGGGCTTCAGTGACGATGTGCCGCACCAGCAGTCTGTCCAAGCAGAGGGTTTAGCTCCAAATCGGCTAGCGCCCTTGAGCTTAAAGCTGTCCGTCTGAGTCGGCACTACCAGAGGCACCGGCTCACTTCGTTTCGTCAAGGAAAGTTTATGTCTTTTGTCACCACACAACCGGAAATGTTGGCCGCCGCAGCCGGCGACTTGCAGGGTATCGGCGCCGCGGTGGCTGCACAGAACGCGATTGGGGCGGCTCCGACCACCGGTGTGATCCCTGCCGCCGCAGACGAGGTATCTGCAATGACCGCAGCACAATTTGCCCTACACGCCCAGATGTATCAAGCGGTCAGCACCCAGGCGGCGACGATTCACCAAATGTTCGTGACCATGATGAGCGCAAGCGCCAATTCGTACGCGGCGACCGAGGCGGCCAACGCAATCGCTGCTCGCTAACGAGGTTTAAGCAATGGATTTCGCAGCGTTACCGCCGGAGATCAACTCGGCGAGAATGTATTCCGGGCCAGGCTCCGGGCCGATGCTTGCCGCCGCAGGGGCATGGAATGGGCTGGCCGATGAATTGGCGTCCGCGTCCAATTCCTATTCATCGGTGATCTTCGGGCTGATCAGCGGGCCGTGGCGCGGTCCCGCTTCGGCGTCGATGGCGGCCGCGGCCAGACCGTATGCGGCCTGGATGAGAGCCACCGCAACCCAAGCTGAACAGGCTGGCACACAAGCCACGGCTGCAGCCGCGGCATACCACGCCGCGTTTGCCATGACGGTGCCTCCGCCGGTGATCGCGGCCAACCGCAGCCTGCTGGCGTCGCTGGTCGCGACAAATATCCTGGGCCAAAATACGCCCGCAATCGCAGCCACCGAAGCCCATTACGCAGAGATGTGGGCCCAGGACGCCGCTGCCATGTACAACTACGCCGGCGATTCGGCCGCCGCTTCGACCTTGACCCCGTTCCCGACGCCGCCGCAGACAGCTAACCCGGCAGGGCAAGCCGCCCAGGGCGCGGCCATCGCGCAGGCCGCAGGCACATCGGCGGGCACCACCACGACGACGCTGTCCCAGCTGACCACCGCTATCCCGCAGGCGCTGCAGAGCCTCGCGTCACCCGGGTCGTCTGCCGCGTCGACGTCGGGACTCTTGGGCATCCTGGGTATGGACCCGTCCAATTACTCGGGAGTCCTCGATTGGCTGGGCAATTCGCCGCTGGGATTCAACGCCAACCTGTGGAACACGATCTTCTCGTCCGGGTTCTACATGCCGGGTAACTGGCTGGGCACCTTATCGGAGATTCCGGGGCTGCTCGGCGGTGACGCAGCCGCGGAAGCGGCGGGCGATGCGGCAGGAGCGGCTGCGGAAGGCGCGGCGGCCGCGGAAGGGCTCGGCGCGGGCGCACTGGGCGGTGCCGGCGGGTTGGAAGGCCTGGGTGCTGCGGTGTCGGCCGGTCTGGGCAGAGCAGCCTCGATCGGCCCGTTGTCAGTACCGCCCAGCTGGACCGCGGCTGCCCCACCCATCAGTCCTCTGAGCGCGGCGTTGGGCCACACCCCTCTTGCT
>NZ_CAXUCH010000167.1:0-9699 GCF_964249325.1 uncultured Mycobacterium sp.
CGGCGACAGCGGCGCTGCCATGGGCACGGACGGTGGCGGCCCGCTCCGTCCAAGTCGAGGCGGGCGCCAGCCGGCTGGCGGTGCAAAGCAGTGCGACCCGGTCGACCCGTTCGGGGCAGCGGGCTGCGACCCGCATCGCGGTCATGCCGCCCAGCGATAACCCGACGATATGCGCCCGCTCAATGCTAAGCCGGTCCAGCAAGGCGATCAGGTCGTCCGCTAGGTCGTCGATCGAATATGGGCCGCCGGGCACCGGAGAATCGCCGTGGCCGCGGGTGTCGTAGCGCACGACCCGAAACCGCTGCTCGAACGCTGGCAGTTGGACGTCCCACATGCGATGTGTGGCACCCAGTGAGTTAGACAGCACGAGGACCGGGCCGCGGTCGCGCCCAGTGACGACAGCATGGACCTGCACCGCGCTCATCGCGGCGACTCGCATACCGGGGCCAGCCCTTGGCCTTCGCCGAAGCACTTAGGTTCTACGATGCAGTAGACGGCGGGGAGGCGGGTCTCGTACTCGTAGGCGGCGGCATTGATGCGCCCCCCGTGACAGTGACCGGGCGTCCCGGTGGAGCACGGCAACCGTTTGAATCCAGCTAATACCCGAGCGGGTCGAGTTCCCACTCCTGCAAGATGGCGATTTGGACGGCGAACGTTTGGTTGAGCCCGCTCACGTCGACGTCTTCGAGGCTCCGCCGGGCCTACTGCAGAGCTGCGGTGCTGGCGCCGACCCAGCCGATTCTCATGATTTGAAGCCCGCAGCGGGTGACCGCGCATGAGAGTAGCGCCGAAAAAGCTTGCTAAATTGGGGGTTTGGGCTCCAGCGCGTATGTTGATGCACCTCGCGCCGTCGTTTTGCCATATAGGATTGTGCACGGTGAAATTTGAGTCTGGCTGACGTCGGGCCCGAATGGTCGGCAGCGGGACCAAGCTTGTGTCGACTGTCGGCCGGCGATGGTCGTAGCGGTCGACGATGGTGTCAGGATTGCAGCGCTTGCCCGCAACTGTGACTGGGGCTAGTTCGTCGACGAAGTAGGCCGCTTGGTGCACGCCAACCGCCCGGTTCTGAAAGCAAACCGCCTGTTCCTGCTCTTCGCGGCGGCGGATGCGGTAGGTCTTGCGCGGGTTTTCCGCGATCTCAATTATCCCGCCAGGCATCGCGTGGCGGGTCGGTCGGGGGCTGCCCAGTCGAGGCGATCCATATGATCGACACCTCCCTTGTTTCACCTCGTCATAACGCCCGACGGCGTAGTGCTCGACAGGCGCATCGGCTGTACACCTCGAGTCACGACCGCGTGCGCGCGCCGCCACGGGAAGAGATGACAGGGATTCCGGATAGCCATTGCCCGACTATGAATGCGTCGAAAATCGCCCTCCCCAGCCGGTGCGGGAACAAGTTCACGCAGCCCAACGGTCGCAAGACAGCCGCCGACATCAGCGCCACAGCACGGCCCATGGGTCCCACCGGGATGTATGCCGACTGCCGCACGCGATCCGTCATGGTCTTCGACCGTACCGACCAGCAGTGATATTTTGAAATATCCGTTTCCGATAAATTAATACTTTCGGAGTCTCAATTGCCTGAGCTGCGCCATCTGCGGTATTTCCGCGCCGTGGCCGAGGAACTGCACTTCGGCCGGGCCGCCGAACGGCTCAACGTCGCGCAGCCGCCATTGTCGCGACAGATCCGCCAGCTCGAGCACGAAATGGGCGTACGGCTTTTGATCCGGACCACCCGTAAGGTCGAACTGACACCAGCCGGCCAGACGTACCTCAAGCGAGCGGTGGCCATCCTCGACGCGGTCGACGACGCGAAGCACGAGGCACGGCGCATCGCGGACGGCGTGGAAGGGCATCTCGCGGTTGGCTGCGTGGGTTCTGCGACCTACTCCCTGCTTCCCAACCTCGTTCGGGCCTTGCGCAAGGTGCTGCCCGGTGTGGATGTGAGCGTGCATGGCGAAATGCTGGCACCGACGCAGATTTCCGCGCTGCTGGCCGGCGACATTGACCTCGCTCTCTTGCGTCCGCCTGTCGACAAATCCGGGTTAGTGGTGGAGACGGTGCGCCGTGACCGATTGTTCATTGCCCTCCCTCGGGGGCACCCGCTGACCACCCGCGACGAACTGCGCATGAACGATTTACTAGACGAGGGGTTCATCGTCCACGCCGGGCATGGCCGTTCGGCGATGAATAGTCTGCTGACATCGCTGTGTGCGGATGCTGGCTTTGTCCCACGGGTACGCCACGAAGTTGTCGAGACCTCGACATTGGTCACACTGGTCGCCGCGGGGCTCGGTGTGGCGGTCGTTCCGCACCCTACGCAGGCTCTCGGTGTTGCTGGGGTTTGCTATCGCCCGTTGATGCCCGCTCGGCTGGGGGTCGACTTAATCGCAGCTTATGTGGCGCACGCCAATTCGCCGCTGATCGACAACGTGCTCGACCTGTTGCGGCGTGTTGTACGGACTGAAGCTTTTGATGTTGACGACTGAAAACGGCTCATAACCGGATAACGGGGTGGATGAGAAACCACGTGAATGCCGGCGGCGACGAGTATTCAGGATTGACCCGCCCGACTCATTAAGCGCTGAATAATTCGATAGCTGTGCAGATACTGCGTATGACTGCCCGGAACGATGCCGACGCCTGCTATTCGATCAACGACTCGGCGACTGCCGCCACGTCGATGCTCAACCTGGTCGGCAAGTCTGAAGTATCCCACTACCTATGGTGACGCGTTATGCTGTTTGGGCTATGGTTTTATACGGACTCACGTCGACTTGACATCCGGTAACAGAAGCTACGCTTCGAAGCAATTTCGACGCCCTACGAAGGAGCGATGCATGGATCCAAACCCTGACTACGACGCCAGCGACGAGTTGGAATACGGGCTCGCGGCAATTGCATGGGGCCTCAGGGGTGTCTATCCTCCACCCGCGTACCTGCCGGGGCCAGATTTTTAACGATGCCATGCGGGCCGCTGTGGCCGGCTCTAGCTTGTCTGCGCGGATCCGCAGTGCGCTCGTAACGCCCAAACTGTCGGTGCCTCATTGTAGGTGCAGCTTCGTTCGTGGCAAATGTCGTCACAGCAGGACTGCGGTATCGATATATTCTCCATCGCGAATCAGAGCGGGTTCGGCTCCTGTCGGGTTCCAGCTCGTCGAGTCAAGGGCACGTGCTATCCGCCCTGAGCTAACTTCGCCTTTAATGGCTAACGAATGGCTGCCACCAGATCACCGGACATCACACCGAGCTGCGGTCCCCATGTCGACCAGCCATGGTCTCCGCCGGCCGGGAAATCGAAGTGCGCATTTCGGCCGCCGGCCTGAGCGTACTGAGAGCGGAAGATCGCGTTGGTGCCGTACGCGAGGTCTGGGTAACCGATCATCGCCGCTGGATCACTGGCGGTCCCAGTTTGCGGGCTGAAGATCCATAGACGGGTATTGTTGTCTGTGAGCAGTTGGATGTGGGAATAGGGCGAGTGCCACTTCCACCGGCCTAGCTGCGGCGGCCCCCACATGTTGCGAGTGTCTACGCCACCGTACTGCTGTAGGCCTGCTGTGATCGCACCGTCTACCCCGGTCCGCTCCGGGGCAAGGAAGCCCGACATCGACCCGGCGTAACGGAAACGATCGGAATGGAATGCGGCCAGCGCCGCCGCGGCGTAGCCGCCTTGCGAGGCGCCGACCACCCCGTGTCCGCCGGGGGCCAGCCCCTTGTTGGCCGCCAGCCACTCAGGCAGCTCACTGGACAGGAAGGTCTCCCACTGCTTGCTGCCGTCCTGCTCCCAGTTGGTGTACATGCTGAAGGCGCCGCCGGCCGGCGCCGCAACCGAAATGCCCTTGCCGGCCAGCGTGTTCATCGCGTTGCCCGCGGTCACCCAGTTGCTGACATCCGACCCAGCGTCGAACGGGTCCAACAGATATACCGCGTGCGAACCGCCAGGCATGAACGCCACCGGGATGTCACGGCCCATGGCCGCTGACGGCACCATAAGGGTTTCGAAATTCGCGCCGTATGCCAAGCTAATCTCGGGGGCCCAGAGAAAACCAGTGACTGCTAGGACCGCAGAAAATAGCACCCGTAGCGGTATCGAAAGACTTTTCACGTTCACCTCGCTCGTCTGCTGCTATGACGGCGCGCAAGGGCGTTCGTCGCAAATAGATTATGCTCGAACAGGCTCCACGCCACGATAACAATATGAATATCACGTAAAATGAGAACCAAAAAGCAGATCACGCGCTTCGCGCACAGCGCCGCGTGTGCCCTGTATGCCTTCGAAGTAAACAACCGGCGTACTTTTCTTGGGGGTTTTGGTTTCGGCGTACCTCCCACTATTTTCGATCATTCGCGACGCCGGTCTTGGGCTCCAGGCCCCGGCCGATTTCGACGCCGCATCGCCTGGTCTTTTTTCACGGTACGAATTCCACATTTGAGACTTTGACGGTGTCTCCGACCCTCTGTACTTCAATGCACATCCGAAAGCGATTCGAGTGTGGTTCGGGGACGGCGGCGGTTGTTGTTCTCACCGACACGGCCAGCAATACGCGAGCCGAATCATTTGTTACGGTCTGCAAACCTGCTTCGTTAATGGCCCCCTCTATATTAGATTGCTCATGCCTGACTTCGTCAACGAACGGCTGCAGCCGCTGCTTGAGGTCGTCGTGGAAGGTGCCCGTCGCTAAGTCCAGGATTCGTTGAACGTCAGCCTCGACTTCGTTGTGCTTGATTGTTGTCAGGTCTAACGCACTCTGACGGCCGACCTGCATAAATACTTCCAGCTGCTTCTCGGCTTGATGGGACTCATACGCCCGATACCCGAGCCACCCGACGAGTCCCGTTAAGCCAACGACGGTGACGGCACCGACGACAAACGCAAGCCCCTCCCCTGATTTCGTTCGTCGGCGCACGGCGTTCTTGAACTTGGTGTCAGTGGGATCGGCCCGCTTGATATCGCCACACGCCAACTCTGAGTCTCCTGCTGCCATTTCTGGAACTCCTTCGCGCTCCTGCGGGTCTTTCGACGGGCTTAAGCAGTCGATGCAAGGCCGACTCGCGTTTACTCCTTGCGGGCGGCCCACGCTCCGTCGTTACGGCCGTGAGAGTGCCTGTCCAGTTAAGCCGTCGCCTGTATAAATCCTCCGCATCAGAGTAGGCTCGAACCGTGATCCGGCTGTTTGTAGTTTTTTGTGCATTTCTACCGATCGCAATTATTGATTCGTACGCTGTGCGTGTCGCGAATGCTTCGCCACTGGACGATCCGGGACAGTGCACCTTTGTACTGCCGCCACCGAAAGTTGTGCGGGTCTCCGGGGCGAATATGGTCTTGGCCACGATGGAATTAGGGCCGTGCACGATGGAAGCCTTCGCTAACTTTTCCGTCGTATGTCTGTCGATCGAGCGAGACGATTCGGCCGGACAGTGTGCATCCGGAGGCTCTACCACCCGCTTGTATTACGCCTACCGACAGGGTGCGACCTATATTGTGAAGGGCCAAGGATGTGCCAGCGTTCTGCAGCCGCCGTATACCATCTGCCAGGACTTCGCTGCATCGCGCGTTGCGTTGTAGTACTGTGCCACCCATTCCGGTAGTCCCGTTAAGGTATTAAATGTCAGACGGGGTTGAATTCATAAATGAGCCACCGGCCGCCGATCTTGTCTAGGGTCACCCGGACGCTAGAAATGGAGTCAGTGGGCCGGTCCGAGCCGATGACCGCGGTTTCGTTGACGAACAGCAGGGTCACCGCATGCGTCGGCGTCGCTGATACCGAGGCGGCCGCGGGCACGGTGGCGGTCACAGACACGTGTTGCTGCTTAGAGCCCGGAATCACCATATCGCGGATCAGTTGTGTGTAGGCCTCCTTGAAATTGCCCGTCAATCGCTCCCGGGCACCCGTCAGGGTCTTCTCGGCAGTATCGGGCTGATAGGACAGCAGAGCAATTGTCGAATCCTTTGCAGCTACGACTGACTCGATGCGCGCGGACGCCGATGCACGGGCCCACGAATCCTGCCACTTCAAAAACCCGGCACCCATCGCCAGCAACAAGGCCAGACCAGGCAGCACCCCAAATGCCAGGACCCGCGACCAAGTGAGTCGACGCTTCGCTGGGGGGGCCTGGGCGTCTTCGGAATCCACTGTGGCTTCGGAATCGGACTCTGCGTCCGCGGTGGCGTCGGTGTCTGCCGTATTCATCGATTCTTTCGGTTGGCTCTCGACTGTCATGGCTGTTGAGTTCTTCGCGTTGTTTCGATCACATACGGCATCGGTCGAGCGCGGCACCACTGCACCGTCGTCTTCGGGCTGAACATGTTCCGTGTCGGAGTCACTCGGCTGCGGTTTTGTCATGGCATGAACTCGACGTTGGAGACTTTGGTGTCGTTGCCGGTCGTGTGCAGCGAAATGCGCATTCGCCATGCCCGTGGCGCTTGTTCGCGCGCGCCTAGATTAGAGGTGTTGACCGACACCGCAACGAGAACCTGTGCGTCGTCGCCTGACTGCGATTCCAGTCCTGCTTCGGTGACTGTTCCTACGGTTTTGGATTGCACCTTTTTGATGACGTCGATAAAGGGTTGCCTTCGTTTAGACATGTCGTCGTAGAAGGTTCCAGTGGCCGAGTCCAGGATGCGCTGGACATCGGAGTCGGCGTGCTGCCAATCGATTGTCGCTATGTTCAGTGCGCCTTGCCGTCCTGTTTGGATGAGTAGTTGGCGCTGGTGTTGTGCTTGGTGCAGCTTGTGCGCCTGAGATCCGAACCATCCGGCCAACGCCCCCACGGCGATGACCACGATCACGCCGAATACCGTTGCCAACCGCACGTGCGACGACCGTGCGGCGGCGACAGCGTTTTCGGAGTCGTCGACCTCATCGGCGACGGCTTCGTAGTCATCGGCTTCGTGCGCCGAGACTTCCTTCGTTTCAGCCTTTGCGGCAGATGCCGGTTGTGAATCTTCGTACCGGGATTCTGATGGACTGGCGCTAGGGTAGCCGCCACCGGTCGCTAGCTTTGCTGCCTCGACGCTCTGGCTCGCTTCTACCGGGGTATCAGCATCTGCTGCCATGTTTTCTCCTTACCGGCATCGCGGGCGAGGTCAGATTGGGTGTACACCTGCCCGTCTGGGCCAACATAAGTGCCGGTCGCAGGGTCGTACTGGGCGGCGGCTGCTGGCGGCGGTGGTGTCGGATCTTGCGACGGTGGCGGTTGTCTTGCTGGCGCCGTCGCGGCTGTGTTCGGTGCAGCGGGCCTATCTCCGGGATCGAACTGGGGGACACCCTGGCCGGTGAGTGTCGCGTTCGGGTCCCCCTTCCAGTTGAACCCGTCATTGAGCGGGATGTACTCGTCATTGCTTTCGCACATTTTCACCGTGGGGGCCCGCTTGCCGGGGCGCGTCTCACACGGCAAGTTGCGCAAGCCGCGCACGTCGTTGAATGAGTCCTGCGGTATTCGGCAGTAGACGTTGCCGGCGGGACGGTCCGGTGCGTCCACGAAGCTGGCGCCTCGCATTTGCTGGATCGGGAAGAACCCGGTGGCGCATGGCGGTGGCAAGTTGAGGTTCAGGTTGAAGCTCAGATAGGCACCTTTGTAATCTTCCTTGGTGCCGTAATTTGCCAGATTAATCGCTTGGACGGCTTCTGCACCCCGCGGGAGTAAAACGAGCAGGCTTTCGAGGTTGTCGCGGTAAGTGACCGCCACCTGCCCGATGGTGACGAGGTTGGCGAGCAGGATAGGCAGCGTCGGCTGCAGGCGATCCAACAACTGGCGTGCCTCATCTGCCGCCGCCGGACCGTTCTTGAGGATGCCTTGTAGGGCAGTGTCGTTGTTCTGCAGCTGCTTGGTGATGGTCGCCAAGTTGGCTGCCCAGGTCTTAATCGAATCGGATGACTCGGTCTGACTGTCTAGCACCGGCTTTGAGTCATCGATCAAGGTAACCAATGAGTCCAGATTCTTGCGGGCATCGCTTGCTAGCGTGATCGTGTTGTCCAGCAACCGTGAGAGTTCCGGGCCCAATCCGCCGACCGCGACATAGGCCTCGTCGACCGCCGTTTTCAAGTTGTCACGCGGGATCGCGTTCAGGCCGCGATTCGCTCCGGCCAGTAGCGAGTTGATATTCGGTGGCACAGAGGTGCGATTTATCGGGATAACATCGCCGTCTTTCAGCGCCGGTCCTTCTCCGCTTTGCGGCAAGAGCTGGATAAACTGCTCGCCGACTGCGGACATGCTGTGCACTTCGGCCTTGAGATCAGCAGGTATCTTGATATTTGAGTCTAGGCTGAGCACCGCCTCGGCGCCGGTGTTGGTTAGACGCACGTCGTCCACTCGGCCGACTTCGTAACCGCGGTAAGTGACGTTGCCGCCCTTGTACAGATCGCCCACGTTGCGTAGTTCCATCCGCACGGTGTATCGACCGAAGCCGAAATACGCGCTTTGGATCCGGATGTAGCCGAAAAACACGATCGCAATCGTGGTCACGGCCACCACCGCGAAAACGGCCAGCTGGATCTTGATTAGCCTCGTCAAATGCATGTCACGGCCCCTGGTTGAAGTGGTAGGGAACCACCAGGGGGTTGCGCGCGGTATATGGGCTGGGCATTTGGCCAATGGTGCGGCCCCATTGCAATTCCAGCTGCGTGAGATTGCCCTCCCACCGCGTCCCGGTGAAGAAGGAAGCGTCAAGCCGGCTGAGCGTCAAGTCGATTATGGCCGTCAAGTTCGCGTAGTCGCCCCGAAACGCTATAGGTATCGCGTCTTTGGGGAATGGGAAGGATCCGTAGAAACCGAGGGAGCGAGTCAACGCCTGCCCGGAATCCGCCAGTGATTGCAACACGGGGCCCAGATCACTGAGCTCCTTGACCAGGTTTTGTTTGGTTTTGTTGACCGAGTCGGCGACAAGTGCGCCGACTCTGCCTAGTTGAGTGAGCGCCTCGGCGAGGTTCTCCCGCTCATCCTTGAGCACGGCCAACCCCTCAGGGAGGGCCTTCAAAGCCTTATCGACGATCCCTTTTTGGTCGGCGAATCGGCCGACGAGATTGTTCAGGCTATCCGTCGCGGCGATGATGTCGTCCTTCTGGTCGTTGAGGTAACCGACGAACTGATCCACCTGGCGGATG
This sequence comes from uncultured Mycobacterium sp., assembly GCF_964249325.1. Lineage (NCBI taxonomy): Bacteria > Bacillati > Actinomycetota > Actinomycetes > Mycobacteriales > Mycobacteriaceae > Mycobacterium > uncultured Mycobacterium sp. Next base: position 9,105 of record NZ_CAXUCH010000167.1, read on the forward strand.
AGGTTTTTGAGTTCCTCCTCACGGCCAGTGAAGGCGGTGCTCAACGCTTTTGTGATGTCTTGGACCTGACCTAGGCCGCCGCCGTTGAGCAGCAGCGATAACGCGCCCAGGGTCTGCTCGGTCGACGGGTAGGCGCCCGCCGACGACAGCGGGATCAGCGATCCGTTGTGGAGCTTGCCCTGGGGCGGCACATCTTTGGGTGGCGCCAGTTCGATGTGCAAGGAACCGAGCAGACTAGTTTGACCGAGCGTGGCCGTCGCGTTGGCCGGGAGGTCGACGTTGCCGTCGATCGTCATGGTGAGCAACGCGTGCCAACCTTGACGTTCGATCTTCGTCACGTTGCCGACGGTCAAATCATTGACCCGGACTCGGGAATTTTGCCTTAAGTTCTGGACGTCGGGCAGCTGTGCCTGGATAGTGTAGTGTCCGGGGCCGCCGCCCTTGGTGCCTGGCAACGGGAACGAATTCGCTCCGTGGAACTCCCGAAGCGCGCCGCAGCTGGGCGCCACGGCCATGGCCAGTGCCATGAGCACTCCGGCGCATGCCCGGGGCCAGCGCTTTGGTCGGCTCTCTGATCTCATGGTCCCTCCCCGGG
>NZ_CAXUCH010000168.1:0-3813 GCF_964249325.1 uncultured Mycobacterium sp.
GGCCGGGGTCATGGTGGCGGGCCCGGCGGTGGCGGCGTCCCCGGCGGCGGCGATTTCCGGGTGGCGGAGGCGGTCCCGGCGGAGGTGGCGGCCCTCACGTGGGTTTCGGGGTCCCAGGCCTCGGAGGTTTCGGTTTCTAACCCCACACGCAGTTAAACCGTCATCTGTAGTTCGCTTCCCGCTCAACACCGCGACGCAGTTAGCTAATGAGGGCCGCCTACATAGGGCGGTATGAGGTGCACCGTCTTCGGCACGGGCTATCTGGGGGCTACCCATGCTGCCGGGATGGCAGAGCTTGGGCACGACGTCGTCGGCGTCGACATCGATCCCGGCAAGGTGGCCAAACTGGCCGGCGGTGACATCCCCTTCTACGAGCCAGGGCTGCGAAAGACGTTGTCGGACAACATTGCTGCCGGCCGCCTGCGGTTCACCACCGACTACGATATGGCCGCCGACTTCGCCGACGCGCACTTCCTCGGTGTCGGCACTCCGCAAAAGAAAGGCGAGTACAGCGCCGACCTGCGCCAGGTACATGCCGTTATCGATGCACTGGTGCCGCGGTTGACCCGGCCAGCGGTCATCGTCGGAAAGTCAACCGTACCGGTCGGCACCGCCGCTGAGCTCGGCGAACGCGCGCGGAAGCTGGCGCCAGCGGGCGTCGACGTCGAAGTGGCCTGGAACCCGGAGTTTTTGCGGGAGGGCTTCGCGGTGCAGGACACGCTACGCCCGGACCGCATTGTTCTTGGCGTGCAACCGGATTCGTGCCGCGCCGAGCAGGCGGTTCGTGAGCTGTACCGACCGCTGCTGCAGGCAGGCGTGCCGTTTCTGGTGACGGACTTGCAGACAGCGGAGTTGGTCAAGGTTTCCGCGAATGCTTTTCTCGCGACGAAGATTTCGTTTATCAACGCGATCTCTGAGGTGTGCGAGGCCGTCGGTGCTGACGTCAGCTTGTTGGCCGACGCGCTCGGACACGACCCGCGGATCGGCCGCCGATGCCTGAACGCGGGCCTGGGTTTCGGCGGCGGCTGCCTGCCTAAGGACATTCGCGCGTTCATGGCACGCGCCGGCGAACTGGGGGCCGACCAGGCGCTGACTTTCCTGCGCGAGGTCGACAACATCAACATGCGCCGACGCACCCGGATGGTCGAATTGGCGACTGTCGCCTGCGGTGGCTCGCTGCTGGGCGCGAATATCGCCGTGCTGGGCGCCGCATTCAAACCCGAATCGGACGACGTGCGTGACTCGCCGGCGCTCAACGTCGCCGGCCAGCTCCAGCTCAACGGTGCCGCGGTCAACGTCTACGACCCCAAAGCCCTCGAAAACGCCCAGCGGGTTTTTCCGACGCTGAACTACGCGGTGTCGGTGGCTGAAGCCTGCGAACGCGCCGACGCGGTGCTGGTGCTCACCGAATGGCAGGAGTTCGTCGACCTCAACCCCGACGACCTCGCCGGCTGGGTGCGGGCCAAGGTCGTTGTCGATGGCCGCAACTGCCTGGATGTACGCCGGTGGCTACAAGCTGGCTGGCGGGTGCACTGCTTGGGCCGCCGCGTAGCCTAACCGCGTGGACTACGCGGCAGCATTCCTCGAGCAAAACCGCGCCTTCGGAGACGTCATCCGCAGCGGCGAGCAATCCACCCCTGTGCCGACCTGCCCCGGTTGGACCTTCAAGGAGCTGCTTCGCCACGTCGGCCGCGGCGACCGGTGGGCGGCGCAGATCATCACCGACCGCGTCGACCACTTTCTCGACCCCCGCACCGTCGAAGGCGGCAAGCCGCCGGTGGATCCCGACGAGGCGATCGCTTGGTTGCACGACGGCGCGCAGCGGCTCATCGACGCCGTCGAACAGGCCGGACTCGACGCACCAGTCTGGACTTTCATTGGGGACCGTCCGGCCTACTGGTGGATCCGCCGCCGACTGCATGAGGCGACCGTGCACCGCGCCGACGCCGCGCTCGCGCTGGGCGCCGAGTACACGCTGGAACCGGCGTTGGCCGCCGACGCGATCAGCGAATGGCTGGAACGGGTCGCCAGCCAGGCCGGCCGCGACGGCGAACCGCTGCCGCTCGAGCCGGGCAACACCGTGCATCTGCACGCCACCGACCCCGGCCTGGGCGCCTCTGGCGAATGGACCATCCATGCTGGCGACGGCAGGATCACCTGGGCGCACGAGCACGGCGAGGGCACGGTCGCGCTGCGCGGCGGTGCCGCCGACCTGCTGCTGGTCATGACGCGGCGGGTCCGGACAGACGACACCGATATCGCCGTGTTCGGTGAGCGTGCCGTGCTGCAGAACTGGTTGGACCACACGCCTTTTTAACTGTCCGGCACACGGTACTTTGCACACCATGACCACATCGGAAATCGCCACCGTTCTGGCGTGGCATGACGCGCTCAACGCCGCCGACTTCGACACCTTGGTGGCTTTGTCCAGCGAGGACATCGAAGTCGGCGGCGCCCACGGTGCCGTGCAAGGTCACGACGCGCTGTGCAAGTGGGCGGCTGAAACCAACACCACCGCCGAACCGGGCCGCATGTACGTCCATGACGGTGTCGTCGTCGTCGAAGAAACGATCAGCAGCCCGGACAATCCCGACGCCACCAGGACAGCCGCGTCGGCGTTTCGGGTGGTCCACGACCATGTCACTTCGGTGTTCCGCCATGACAACCTGGCGTCGGCGTTGGCGGCCACCGACCTCACCGAGGCCGACCTCGTCGACTGAGGAGTCATTGATGCGCGGAATCATCCTGGCCGGCGGCTCAGGCACGCGGCTGTATCCGATCACCATGGGTGTGAGCAAGCAATTGCTGCCTGTGTACGACAAGCCGCTGGTCTACTATCCGCTGTCCACTCTGATGATGGCCGGTATCCGCGACATACTGGTGATCACCGCTCCTCACGATGCGCCCGCCTTCCACCGCGTGCTCGGCGACGGCGCCATGTTCGGTATCAATATCAGCTACGCGTTTCAGGATCAGCCCGAGGGCCTGGCGCAAGCTTTCGTCATCGGCGCCCACCACGTCGGCACCGATACGGTGGCATTGGCGTTGGGCGACAACATCTTTTACGGTCCCGGTTTGGGCACCAGCCTGGGCCGCTTCGAAACTATCGATGGCGGAGCAATTTTCGCCTACTGGGTGGCCAACCCGTCGGCGTACGGCGTCGTCGAATTCGGCGATGACGGCATCGCGCTGTCAATCGAGGAGAAACCGGCCACACCGAAGTCGAACTATGCGGTGCCGGGCCTATATTTCTACGACAACGACGTGATCGAGATTGCCCGAGGCCTAAAGAAATCGGCGCGCGGCGAATACGAGATCACTGAAGTCAACCAGACTTACCTCAACCATGGCCGGTTGGCAGTCGAGGTGCTCGCCCGCGGCACCGCCTGGCTGGATACCGGGACGTTCGACTCTTTGCTCGACGCCAGCGACTATGTGCGCACCATCGAACGTCGGCAGGGCCTCAAGATCAGCATCCCCGAGGAAGTGGCGTGGCGGATGGGTTTCATCGACGACGAGCAGCTGGCCCGGCGCGCCCACACTCTGCTCAAGTCCGGCTATGGCCGCTACCTGCTGGAGCTGCTGGAACGACGCTGATTCCGCCGGACCGATGTCGTCGGGGTGTTGTCGCTAAATTGCGCCACCCACAACCGTCGGCGCGCAATACCCTGGGCGGAACACGATGACAACGCCACCCGACCCGCCGCCGATTCGTGGTTCGGCTGTGCTCGTCGTGGCCGTAGTCGCCCTTATCGCCGTCGCCGGAGTACTGGTCTTTTCCTGGAAGCATCAGCATGCCGCTGGGTCGGGACT
>NZ_CAXUCH010000168.1:3823-9648 GCF_964249325.1 uncultured Mycobacterium sp.
CCGGCCGCCTCCGCCACCCCGGCCACCCCGCCGCGGGCGGGGCTGCTGGACAAAGACGGCCGATTCATCTTCCTGCTGACCGCTCAAGGGCTTCAACTGTCGGCCGCGCGCGACACGACGATCAACGATGCGCATCGCATTTGTTCCCGCCTGGAACGCGGCGAAACAGAGCAGGAGATTGTTCAAGACATCGTCGCGGGGACGCCGGGCATGTCAGCGGATACCGCGGTCACTTTCGCCGACACCGCCATCAGTGTGTACTGCCCGCAGGGGTTGACGTAGGAGCACGGGCGTTTCCTTGGCGCCGAGCCTGCGCTCACCGCATCGATTCTGCGTTCACTGCGGAGAAAGTTGGGGCAACCGCGCCATACGTGCAGACTCGATGACATAGACGCACACTCGATGACATAGACGCACACTCGATGACCGCGGCTGTCGCGGCGGGCGACTATTGGCGGTAGCTGGCCAGGAAGTTACCCAGCCGCTCGATCGCGCTGGCCAGATCACGCGACCACGGCAGCGTGACGATGCGCAGGTGATCTGGTGCGGGCCAATTGAATCCAGTGCCCTGGGTGACGAGGATCTTCTCTTGTAGCAGTAGATCCAAGACAAGCTGCTCGTCGTCCTCGATCTCGTACACCTCCGGGTCGAGCCGGGGAAACGTGTACAGCGCACCGGCCGGTTTGACGCACGACACACCGGGGATGTCGTTGAGTTTGGACCATGCGACGTCGCGCTGCTCGCGCAGCCGGCCGCCCGGCAGCACCAGATCCTCGATGCTCTGGTGACCGCCGAGGGCCACTTGAATCGCATGCTGGGCAGGTACATTCGGGCACAGCCGCATGTTCGCCAGCAGGCTGATGCCTTCGATGAAGCTGCTGGCGTGGTCTTTTGGACCGGTGATCACCAGCCAGCCGGCCCGGTATCCGGCTACTCGGTAAGCCTTTGACAAGCCGTTGAACGTCAGGCACAACAGGTCGGGCGCCACCGAGGCCATGCTTATGTGCTTGGCGTCGTCGTAGAGGATCTTGTCGTAGATCTCGTCAGCGAGCAGCAGCAGCTGGTGCTTGCGCGCCAAATCCGCCATCTGAGTGAGGATTTCGCGGCTGTAGACGGCGCCGGTGGGGTTGTTCGGGTTGATGACGACCAGCGCTTTGGTGCGTTCGGTGATCTTCGATTCCAGGTCCGCGATGTCGGGCTGCCAGCCCTGGGTTTCGTCGCACAGGTAATGCACTGGTGTCCCGCCGGCCAATGACGTCGACGCCGTCCACAGTGGGTAGTCCGGTGTGGGGATCAGCACCTGATCGCCGTTGTCCAGCAAGGCCTGCAGCGTCATGGTGATCAATTCGGAGACGCCGTTGCCCAGGTAGACGTCGTCGACATCCAATTGCGGGAAGCCGTCGACGAGTTCGTACCGGGTGACCACGGCGCGCCGCGCCGGCAGGATGCCTTTGGAGTCCGAGTAGCCCTGCGCGTACGGCAGCGCCTGGATGATGTCGCGCATGATCACGTCGGGCGCCTCGAACCCGAACGGCGCGGGGTTGCCGATGTTGAGCTTAAGGATGCGGTGCCCTTCGGCTTCCAGCCGCGCGGCGTGAGCGTGCACAGGGCCGCGGATCTCGTAGAGGACGTCTTGCAGTTTGGATGACTGCGCGAACGTCCGCTGCCGATGGTGGTGGGCGCTGGTATGCCAGGGCAGCTGGTGCGTCGTCACGTCAACCATAGTGCCACCCTTGTCCAATGAAATTTGCTGATGTCAGCGTTTGCCCGGCGGACGGGCGCCGCGGGCAATGCCCAAACCTTTCACGGGTGGCGTCTGCGTTTCTCGGTCACCGTCGGAGTCGGAGGCAGCGGCTTCGGATGTCGTTTGCTCTGGGGCAGCAGGTTGCGTAGCGGTCTTCTTGGCGCCGGGCCGTTTAGCGCCGGCAGCGATTCCCAGGCCCTTGACCGGCGTAGCAGGCGGCTTTGCTTCTGCTGCTTCGGTTTTCGCTTCGGGTTCCACGGTCGCGGCGGATTCCGTTGGCACGGCGGCTTTCTTGGCGCCTGGTCGTTTGGCACCGGCGGCAAGGCCCAGTCCCTTGGCGGGCGCGGCGGGCGGCTTGGCCTCCTCGGTGGTGGTTGGCTGCGCGGCAGCCGCCGCTTTCTTGGCGCCCGGGCGCTTGGCGCCTCCGGCGATACCCAGGCCTTTAGCGGCAGGCGGCGGCCCCGCTTTGGCGAGCTTCTCCTGGGCGGGCTTCTCCTGTGTGGGCGTGGCGGCCTGAGCCGGTGGCGGTGTGGTTCCCTTAGCCGGCGCGGCCGGCGCCGCCGCGGCCTTGGGGGCGCCCTCGGCGGCCTGCTTGGCGGCCGTGCCCTTGGCGGGCAGCGTCACCGCGCTGCGGTCGATGGAATCCAGCAACAGGTTGGCGACGTCGCGCACGTCAACATTCTCGCGGCCGGCAGCTTCGGCTCGGTCGTTGACACCGTCGCTGACCATCACCCGGCAGAACGGGCAGGCCGTGGCGACCGTGGTGGCGCCCGTGGCCAGTGCCTCGTCGACGCGTTCGTGGTTGATCCGTTTTCCGATGTGCTCTTCCATCCACATGCGCGCCCCGCCGGCGCCGCAGCAGAAGCTGCGCTCGGCGTGCCGCGGCATCTCGGTCAGCGTCGCGCCGGAGGCCCCGATCAGCTCACGCGGGGCTTCGTAGACCTTGTTGTGCCGGCCCAGGTAGCACGGGTCGTGGTAGGTGATCGAGGGGCCGCTCCCGTCGCCGTCGACGGGCTTGACCGGGACCAGCTTCTTGTCGCGCACCAGCCGGTTGAGCAGCTGGGTGTGGTGCAACACCGTGTAGTTGGCGCCCAGCTGCTTGTATTCGCGGCCCAAAGTGTTGAAGCAGTGCGGGCACGTGACGACGATCTTGCGGTCGACCGTCTCCACACCCTCGAACACTCCGTCGAGCGTCTCGACGGCCTGCTGTGCGAGCTGCTGGAACAAAAACTCATTTCCGGACCGGCGCGCGGAGTCACCGTTACAGGTTTCCCCGGTGCCCAGCACCATGAACTTCACCCCGGCGATGGCCAGCAGTTCGGCGACGGCCTTCGTGGTCTTCTTGGCCTTGTCGTCGTAGGCTCCCGCGCAGCCCACCCAGAACAGGTATTCATAGCCGTCGAAGGTGTCGACGTCTTGGCCGTAGACCGCGACGTCGAAGTCGACTTCGTCGATCCAGTTGGTGCGGTCGGAGGCGTTTTGGCCCCACGGGTTGGCCTTGGTCTCCAAGTTCTTGAACAGCACCGAAAGCTCGGAGGGGAACTCCGATTCCATCATCACCTGGTAGCGGCGCATATCAACAATGTGGTCGACGTGCTCGATGTCGACCGGGCACTGCTCGACGCAGGCGCCGCAGGTGACACACGACCACAGCACGTCGGGGTCGATCACCCCGCCTTGTTCGGCGGTGCCGACCAGCGGGCGGTTGACCTGCTCTGGACCCGAGCCGGGCACCCGGCCGAACCCCGATTCGGGAACATGGTGGCCTTCGCCGCGACCAGACTCGATGTAGCCGCCCTCGGCGTCGGCCTCCTTCTCACCAAGTATGTAGGGCGCCTTAGCCATCCAGTGGTCGCGCAGATCCATGATGACGAGCTTGGGGGAGAGCGGCTTGCCGGTGTTCCACGCCGGGCACTGCGATTGGCAGCGGCCGCACTCGGTACAGGTGGCGAAGTCCAGCATCGCCTTCCAGCTGAAGTCCTCGATCTTGCCGCGGCCGAATGTGGCGTCGTCTGGCGGGTTTTCGAAGTCGATCGGTTTGCCGTCGGCCTCGATGGCCAGCAGCGGGCCGAGCCCGTCGGGCAGCCGCTTGAAGATGACGTTGATCGGCGCCAGGAAGATGTGCAGGTGCTTGGAGTGGAGCACGATGATCAAAAACGCCAGCATGACGCCGATGTGCAACAGCAAGGCCACCGTTTCCAGGACTTCGTTGCCGGTGTGGCCGAGCGGCTTCAGGATCACGCCGGACAGCTGCGAGAGAAACGCCGCCTTGCCGTACGGCAGCGTGCCGTTGTTGACCGCGGAGCCGCGGACCAGCACATACGTCCAGATGACGTTGAAGATCATGAACAAGATCAGCCAGGCACCGCCGGTGTGCGAGCCGTAGAACCGCGACGTGCGGCCGATCTCACGCGGGCTGCGCACGATGCGGATGATCGCGAACGTGGTGATACCGACGAACACCGCCGTGGCGAAGAAGTCCTGCAGAAAACCCAGCACGTCCCACCGGCCGATGATCGGGATGTGGAAGTTCGGCTGGAACAGCAGTCCGTAGGCCTCGATGTAGACGGTGAGCAGGATAAAGAAGCCCCACATCGTGAAGAAGTGGGCCAGGCCCGGGATTGACCATTTCAGCAGCCGGCGCTGCCCGAATACCTCCGAAACCTCCGTCCATACCCGAGTGCCGAGATTGTCGGTGCGCCCGGTGGCTGGCTGCCCCGACAGCGTGAGCTTCGCCAGCCAGCCGACGCGCCTGGCGGCGAACAACCCCACGATCGCCGTCATGCCTAGGCCCACCACGAGTCTGATCAGCATCTGCGTGTCCACGGAGCGTCTCTCCAATTCGCCGTTACTGAGCGGTAACCAAGCCGATGTTACTAGCTGGTAACTTGACTGCTGCGCCTGCTGAGGTGCTGCTCGGCCTGCTCATAGTGACATCTTCGCGGCATTTGCCGCGACAAAGGCTGCCCTAACCTGACGCCGCTTGGCCGTTGCTCAAGTGCTAGGGCCCGTACGTGGTGGCGGGGCCCGGATAGATCGGTATCGCGGGATTGGTGATCGGCGGCGGGCTTGACGTCACGCCCGGAGACAGGTACGGGTTCGTCGGCCTCGTCGTCGTCGGGGTCGTGACGGGGGGCGGGGAGGTCGTGCTGGCGGGCTGAGTCGTGGTCGTGACGACGGTCGACGGAGGCGGTGTCACGATCGACGTCTCGGTGGTGCCTTCAGTTTCGGTCACCGTAACCACCGGCGGTGGTGCTGGCCGGGTGGTGGATGGTCGGCTCGGCGTCGTGACGTTGCTCGTGCTGTTGGTCGGCTTGGCGTTGGCGGTGCTGATCTTGACCCCGTATCCGGTATTTCCTAATCATGTTGTGCCGCGCAGGTTTCACTTTCCCGCCGACGGTGGCGAGGGCAGGCGGAGCCGTTACGCCAAGCGCACCAAGGCAATTGGGCGCGGCTGTGGTTAGGGGCTGCGCTCTGGGGCGCGGATGCTGGGAGCGTAGTCGTTCCACCAGTGGTGGCGGTGCGTGCTCGTCGGCGCGGGTGCTACGGGCGGCACCGACGTCGCCGTGGAGGGTGCGACGGGCGGCACCGGCACGGCGGACGTCGTGGTCGCGGTGGTCCCGGTGGTCGTCGTGGCTGACGACGTGGTGGTCGACGACGTCGTGCTCTTCGACGGAGTGGTAGTCGACGGTGTGCCCCCGCCACCGCTACCGGACAGCACGAGAAGTCCGTAGACGATGACCGCGATCAAAAGCACGACCATTACGCCCCAAATTGCCAGCACCCAGGGCTTGAGATACCACGCCGAAGATTGGTCGTCCAGATCCGCGGTGTGCCCGCCGAATTGCGAATCGTCATTGGAGCGGCGGCCTGCGTGGTCTGGTGGTTCGCTGCCCCCCACGAAGAGCGATCGTATCGACTACTGCACTCCAACCACCAGCGGCGCGGCTGAGGTCAGAGGCCCGGCGGCAAGTTAATGACATTGGGCAAAGGGGGAAGCGTGATCTGCGACGGCGGGTTGAACGCGCCGGGTGGCGCCGTGCTCGTAGTGGTGGTCGTCGTTCCTGTGTCGGTCGTGGTG
>NZ_CAXUCH010000169.1:0-9556 GCF_964249325.1 uncultured Mycobacterium sp.
GCTCTGTGGGTGGACACGTCACTGCACCGCAGTCCGGTGCTGGCCGACTATCCCGGTCGACCGGCATCCGGCCGAGGTACCACATGGCTGCTGGTCGGTTCGGACAGCCGCCAGGGGCTCACCGTCGAGCAGCAGCAAGCCTTGAGTACCGGCGGCGACATCGGCAACGGGCGCACCGACACGATCCTTCTGGTGCATCTGCCCGCGGTCGGGTCGAGCGCCCCCGCGACGATGGTCTCGATCCCGCGCGATTCTTACGTGCCGATTCCCGGCTACGGCGGCGACAAGATCAACGCGGCGTTCGCGATGGGCGGTGCGTCGCTGCTGGCCCAGACCGTCGAACAAGCCACCGGGTTGCGGCTGGACCACTATGCCGAGATCGGGTTCAGCGGATTCGCCGGGGTGGTCGACGCCCTGGGCGGTGTCACCATCTGCCCGAGCGCCGCAATCAGCGATCCGCTGGCCGGGATCAATCTGGCGCCAGGATGCCAGCGGCTCGACGGCCGCGACGCCCTGGGCTACGTGCGAAGCCGGGCAACGCCACGCGCCGACCTCGACCGGATGGTTCGCCAACGGGAGTTCATGTCGGCGTTGCTGCACCGCGCGGCCGGTCCCGGGGTATGGCTCAATCCGTGGCGGTGGTATGCGGTACCGCACGCCGCGGCCGGAGCGCTGACCGTCAACGAGACAGACCACGTGTGGGATCTGGCGCGACTGGGCTGGGCACTGCGCGGTTCCCAAACCACGCTGACCGTGCCCATCGGCGAGTTCACCGGCAGCGACGCCGGCTCGGTGGTGGTGTGGAACCACGACGCGGCCCGCCAGTTGTTCGAGGCGCTGGCTTCCGACGCGCCGCTGCCGGCTACCGCGCTCGAGGGCGCGTCGTAAACACCAGACCATTTCCTTACTGACACCGGAATAATGCTATTAAATAGAGCCTTGCTTTACTTAGGAAAAGCTGACCTCAGTAAGTATCACCTTGCATGACAACGGTGTCTGAGCTGCGGTAGCGTGAGCTCTATGACCGACCGGGAATTGCCTAAGACGAAATTCCACGCATTATTGCAGGAGCAGATCTACAACGAATTTACCGCGGCCCAGCAATACATTGCGATCGCGGTTTATTTCGATGAGGCCGCCCTCCCGCAGCTGGCGAAGCACTTTTACCGCCAGGCGGTCGAAGAGCGCAATCACGCGATGATGCTGGTGGCCTATCTGCTCGACCGCGATGTCGACGTGGAGATTCCCGCTGTCGGCGCAGTCCGTAACCAGTTCGACGCCCCGACGGACGCGCTGGCGTTGGCGCTGGACCAGGAGCGCGCCGTCACCGAGCAGGTCAGCAGGCTGGCCGCCGTCGCTCGCGACGAAGGTGACTACCTCGCCGAGCAGTTCATGGCATGGTTCCTCAAAGAACAGGTCGAGGAAATGGCGCTGATGACGACTTTGCTGCGGGTCGCCCGCCGCGCAGGCGACAACCTGTTCGAGCTCGAGAACTTCGTCGCCCGTGAGGTGTCGGCGCCGTCCACCGATTCGGCAGCGCCCCGGGTGGCCGGAGGACGCCTCTAGTCGTAGCTGGCGCCGGTCAGTCCGTTCTGCAGCCAAGACTTGGCGCGGCCCGGGTGATGGGTCGCGATCCACGCCACGCCAACGTCCCGGCAAAACTGGACGTCCTCGAAGTGGTCGACGTTCCAGCAGTACAGCGCTCGACCCTGGGCAGCGGCGCGGTCAACGAGTTCGGGGTGCTCGCGAAGCGTCGCGATCGACGGCCCCACCGCAGTGGCCCCCACCGTGCTGGCTGTCGGACCACCCAAGTACCGGTAGCCCCGGCTGAGTAACACCGTGGGCAGCAACGGCGCCGCTCGCCGGATACGCCACAGCGCCATCCCTGAAAACGACATGAGCACGGCGCGCGATCGGTCAGCAGAAGCGGGGGTGGCGATGCCGAAGCGTTGCAGTAAGGCCAGCACCTTGCTTTCCACCAGCGCGCCATACCGAACCGGATGCTTGGTCTCAACGAAGATCTTCACCGGCCGGTTCCAGTCCAGCACCAGCGCCACCAACGCATCCAACGTCAGCAGACCGGTATCGCCGTGGGTGCCGTCCGGACGCCAACTGCCGTGCCACGCGCCGAATTCCAGCTCACGAAGCTCCGCCAGCGTCATCGTGCTGACGATGCCGACCCCAGTCGATGTGCGATCCAGCCGCCGGTCGTGCACGCAGATCAGATGCCCGTCGCGGGTGAGCCGCACATCGCATTCGACCCCGTCGGCGCCCTGCTTGAGCGCTAGATCGTATGCAGCCAACGTATGTTCGGGCCGAGCTGCGGAGGCGCCTCGGTGCGCCACCACGAAAGGGTGCCCGGTGAGCACCTGCTCGGCCCACGTCATAGGACTATGCTGCCGGTTCCTGGCCCTGTGACTCAACAGGAACAGCGGATGTGGCTGCGGCGGCTTGCCCATCCTCGCCGACGACAAGCCAGCGATGCGCGGGCCGTTCGACGGGTTTGCGATCGAATTCCTCGAAGACCCTGCCGATCGCGGCCATGACAGCAGCCCCCAGCAGATAGGCGAACACCGTCGTGACAGTGTTGTTGGCGATGCCTTGTGCGTCATGGGCACGGCTGGTCGCAATGGCCCACAGCGATACCGCGGTGCTGACGATCCACACCGCCCACCACAGCAGGATGGGCTTACGTAGCCGCGCGTAGTGGTCTTCGATAGTGGCCAGCTCGATGACGTACACCGGCGCCCACACCAAGTTGACCAGCGGCACCAGGCAACCCGCCCACATCGTCCGGATGGCCCGTGGCTCGGGCCGGCGCAGATGACCAAACGCTGCGGCCCGCCGGGCGATCAACCACCGGACCAACACCACGGCGCAGCTGAGCACGGCGACGATCGCCGCCAAGCTGGCCAGCACCCCGAGCCAGAGCGCCGCCGCAGCCACCACCGGGTTCAGCAGTGTGCTGCGATTGATGATCAGCAGGACGTAGCGGACCACGTGCACCAGCGCCGCGACGGCCAGCACCACGATGCTCATCAGCAGGGTCGCGCGCACCTTCGCGGCGGTCGGTCCAGACTGTGGCGCAAGTGTCTGACCGGCGGCGGTATCGACCCGGTCGACCAGTCCCCAACGCGGTATTGCCGTGTACCGCGGAGTGGGCCCCAACGGCCGCCGGCGGGGTCGCGGCGGTGGCGGCGGACCGGGCCGCACCGCTATCCACCGGAAACCCGGCGGCAGCCGCGGCGGTGTGCGTTGGCCAATGCCGGGCTGGCTGGGTGGCTGTGCGCTCCACCGCGGGTCGGCGTGTGGCACCGGCGCTTGCAGCGTTCCGCGGCAGCGCGGACACCACACCCGCTGGCGGTCACGGACGTTCCAACGGGTGCCGCAGCCGGAGCACACCTGGATCACTGCACCAGCTTAAGCGCGGCGACGCCGCCGGCCCCGACGAACCGCGGCGGAGCCGAGCCGTCCAGCGCATTCCCAGCTATCTAGGGCTATCCACAATTTCCACAGGTTTATCCACAACCGGTGCGAGATGTCGGCAGTGTTAACGCGCTGTCAATAGCCTTTCCGCTTGCGTCGCTGTGGATAAGCCTGCACCCAACGGGCCCTCCATCCAAAGGCTCGCCGCCCGCCGAGCGAAATAAGTTGGCGCGCTAAGCGTCCCTCCTTCAGGCCGACGCGTGGTCGGGCTCCGGGCCCCATCGGGTGCGCAACCAAAAGGCGGCGCCAATCACCCAGCGCACCCAGGTGAACACCGAGGTCGGCCAAGCGATTGTTGGTCTCAATTTTCCTGCCGCTTCGTAAGACGCTATGATCGCGGTCACCAGATCAGTTGTGTGACTCATCTCACTGGGGGCGGTTTAGGTGCAGGCTAGGGGCACTCGATGACGACACAACCACTCGGACCCCGATCGGCGTCGTCGCCGCAGTGGTATCCGGGCTCATCGACGTGTAGTCGCTCCTACGTGTTGGCCGGTGTGCGCGCGGGGCTGATCGCTTTGGTGTTGTTGGCGATCTTGGCCGTCATCGTTCTGGTCTGACGTCGCGCCGGCCCATCGGCGGCACCCTTAGCACTCGTTGTTGCGGTGTACCCGCTCATGGAGCAGGGTTGATTAGGCTTAGGCCGCCGCGTGGCGGGAAACCCTGCGAACAGGATGTCACAAGCAGATCACCGACGATCAAGGAAGGAATCTTCAGTGGCTGAATACACCTTGCCCGATTTGGACTGGGACTACGGAGCGCTGGAGCCGCACATCTCAGGTCAGATCAACGAGCTTCACCACAGCAAACACCACGCGACGTATGTGAAAGGCGCCAACGACGCCCTGGCCAAGCTAGAAGAGGCGCGCGCCAAAGACGACCACTCCGCAATCGTCGGGCACGAGAAGAGTCTGGCTTTCAACCTGGCTGGGCACGTCAACCACTGCCTGTGGTGGAAGAACCTGTCCCCCAATGGTGGTGACAAGCCAACCGGCGAACTGGCCGCCGCCATCGACGACGCGTTCGGATCTTTCGACAAGTTCCGCGCCCAGTTCACCGCCGCTGCCACCACCGTGCAGGGGTCAGGTTGGGCGGCACTCGGCTGGGACAGCCTGGGCAGCAATCTGCTGGTATTCCAGGTTTACGATCACCAGGCGAACTTCCCGCTCGGGATCGTCCCGCTGTTGGTGCTCGACATGTGGGAGCACGCCTTCTACCTGCAGTACAAGAACGTCAAGCCCGACTTCGCCAAAGCGTTCTGGAACGTGGTCAACTGGGAAGACGTCCAGGCCCGCTATGCGGCCGCGACTTCGAAGACCAAGGGCCTGATCGCCGGCTGAGCAGCAAGGGTCACGAAACTAGATACCGCTCACAGAACAGGGCGTCGCGCCAAACGCGCGGCGCCCCTTGTTTTTGCACGACCGTGGTTGATTAGCCGTGTCGGCTTGCGGGTACTCGCTTGCTGTCGCATTCTTTGCTCATCGACCCACCGACGTGTTGGTTTTCGAGTTGTTCGAAGGCGGAGGTATCACGGAGGCCGAAATGGAAACTGGGTCAGGCCGGGCCATCGAAGTGGCCCCCTTCCACTCCCGCGGTTCGCTGAAGGGGTTCGTAATCTCTGGTCGGTGGCCGGATTCGACGAAGGAGTGGGCCCAGCTTCTCATGGTGGCCGTCCGGGTAGCCTCGCTGCCTGGATTGCTTTCCACCACAACAGTTTTCGGCGCTCGCGAGGAATTGCCTGAATCGCCTGAGCCCGGCACCGTCGGCTTGGTCGTGGCCGAGGGACCGGTGGTAGGCGAGTCTGCCGTCACACCAGGGCATTTCGCTGATTCCCAGCCTCCCGCGCTGATGATGTTGCATCCGCCGTCAGAGACCACACCGTCGTTGCCGGAATGCAGCGGGGCGGCGTCGGGATGCGTACTCCTGCCGGGATTGCCGTATCTGGGATTGGAGCATCGGGCGGCCTGGGTCGAGGCCGAAGCCGACGGCACGGTCACGTCGATGGTGAGCCGCGTCGGCGTCGACCCGATCAGCCATCCCGACACCGCGATTCTGGCGATGTTGCTTGCTGCGTAAGCGGTTTGGTGCAAAAGATCTCAACAAAGCGCTCGCCGAGCCGACTGCGCGATATAGCGTTCGTGAATCGGAAAGAGGCGCTTGCCGAATCGGTGAATACGGCCACCCGAACTTGACTCCCACACTGGCGGACCTCTTCTGCGGCCGCTAGCCTGGGACCGTTAGCGAAGGGGAGTAGCCCCGAATCGTCGAGTCGACACACTGGCGAACAGCCCGGCCGGCGGACCGTTCCAAAGCGGACGGTGGGCGAGACCTTCGGCCCGAAGTTCGACGAACGACGCAAGTCGGTCGTCGGCGCCGCGTCGAAAGGTCGCCACATGCTCGCAGCCTCGGTACTGAGCTTCTGGGTGGTTTTCGTCGCCGAACTCGGCGACCGCTCGCAGCTCATCACGATCACCTATTCGCTGCGCTACCGCTGGTGGCTGGTGCTGACCGGAGTGGCGATCGCCTCGATCGTGGTGCACGGGGTCTCGGTCGCGATCGGGCATTCGCTGGGTCTGACGCTGCCCGCTCGGCCGATGGCTTTGGCATCCGCGGTTGCCTTTTTGATCTTCGCCCTATGGACGTGGCGCGAGGTGAAAAACGGGGAGGACGGCGTTTCCCCGGTCCGCAAACCGCGCTGTGCGCTGCTGGCCGTGGTGTCGTCGATCGTGCTGGCCGAGCTCAGCGACAAGACCACACTGGCCACCATCACGCTGGCCAGCGAGCATGACTGGGTCGGCGTGTGGATCGGCACCACGGTTGCCATGGTGCTGGCCAATGCCCTGGCCATCGTGGCGGGCATTCTGCTGCACCGCCGCATGCCGGTGCGGCTCCTGCACGTCTTGGCCGGACTGCTGTTCCTGGCCTTCGGGTTGTGGATGCTGTTCGACAGCGCGCTGGGCTGGCGCTGGGTGGCTCTCGCGTCGATCGCAGCGGTAATCGCGGTTGCGGCAGTCCTGGCAACTTTGCGCGTCGCAAACCGCCGCGAGCCGCTGCCCAACCCCCAGCTCCGTCGCCGCCCGTTATCCGACACCGCGCGCCCGGGCGCCTCCGCCTCCGCGACGGACGCTCCGACAGAAGCTCCCGCATGCGGCGCAAGCCCAGTCGACGGTGCCGCGACGACGAAGCGGCGGCAATCGACAGCAAATCGGCTTTTGAATCGATCTCCGTAGCCGGCTCGTTGCCGGGCGACGGGTGGCGCCCCGATGGCGACGAGCGCCAATCCATGCGGCTGAACCAGTGGCTGCACAGCAGGCCATAATTTTCCTTGGTGCGTAGTGTGTATACGGCTCGTGAACGACGTGTTGTCGTTCAGCGGCGCTCGGAATCGCCGCGGCGGCCGCGGAAATCAATTCCGCACAGGTTTGCACTTGGCCGTGGCCATAACTGTCGCTACGATGTTTCAGCAAATACGTGGATGACTCGTTCTTTCTTGCAACCCGCTGGAGGTCATATCGATGAGCACGACGTTCGCTGCCCGCCTCAACCGCCTGTTCGACACGGTGTATCCGCCCGGTCGCGGGCCGCATACATCAGCCGAGGTGATCGCGGCACTCAAGGCAGAGGGCATCACGATGTCGGCTCCGTATCTCTCGCAGCTACGCTCCGGCAACCGGACGAACCCGTCCGCGGCGACCATGGCGGCGCTCGCGAACTTTTTCCGCATCAAGCCCGCCTACTTCACCGACGACGATTACTACGAAAAGCTCGACAAAGAACTGACCTGGCTAGCCACCATGCGTGACGAGAACGTCCGCCGCATCGCAATCGGCGCCGCCGGCCTGTCCCCCGAGGCCCAAGAGGACATTAAGCAGCGAGTTGAGGAGCTGCGCCGCAAGGAAAACCTCGACGCCTGACGCCGCTTTCTGTATCGCCCCTGACCTGACGAGGGGCCACCGGCCGACGCCCATTAGGGTTGGCTCAGCGATCGCGCGCACGCTCGATAGTCGACGAGATACTGGGAGGGCGGCCGGCAATGGGCCTGTTCGGCAAGCGAAAGACCCGTGCGACACGTCGTGCCGAAGCCCGCGCGATCAGGCTACGCGCCAAGCTCGACGCCAAATTGGCCGCGAAAAACGAACTGCGCCGAATCAAGGCCGCTCAACAGGCTGAGGCCAAAGCGCTCAAGGCCCAGCTCAAAGCCCAGCGCGACAGCGACCGCGCAGCGCTCAAGGCCGCCGAAACACAGCTCAAAGCGGTACGCGAGGGCAAGCTGCTGTCACCGACGCGAATCCGGCGGGTGCTGACGGTGTCTCGCCTCTTGGCTCCGGTCATCGTGCCGCTGGCCTACCGGGCAGCCATCGCCGCTCGGGGCCTGATCGACCAACGCCGGGCCGACCGGCTCGGGGTCCCCTTGGCCCAGATCGGTCAGTTCTCGGGACAAGGCGCCCGGCTATCCGCCCGCGTCGCCGGGGCCGAACGATCGCTTCAGACCGTCCAGGAAAAGAACCCGAAAGACGCCGAGACCAGACAGTTCGTCGCTGCCGTCAGTGAACGACTACGCGATCTGTCGGCGGCTATTACCGCTGCGGAAAACATGCCCACCTCACGCCGCCGCGGCGCACATGCCGCGATCGCCAAACAGCTCGACGGCATCGAAGCCGACTTGATGGCCCGGCTGGGGGTAGGCTGACCGCCCGCCGGTCGCGCATTGTGACTACACCCCGCCCTTCGACCAAGGAATCGCCGATCGTATGCCCCGCCGCCGCACGTCGGTCAGCCGTGTCCTGATCGGGACCGCAACCGCCGCAACGCTTTTCGTCGGCGCTGCTGCCGGCATCGCTCCTGCCTGGGCCCATGTCCACGCCAGCAGCGACAACCCGGTGCGCGGGAGCATGGCCATCGTCACCTTCGAGGTGCCCAACGAATCGCCGGTCGGTGCAGCCACCACAGCAGTCAGCATCGCACTGCCGGCAGGAACCTCCGCGCGCACCGAAACCCTGCCAGGGTGGACGGCAAAGCTGGACCGCGACGCCGCATCAGGCACCGTCCGGTCCGTCACCTGGACCGCTGCGGCGAACGGCGGCATTCCGGCCGATCAGTTCGGGCTGTTTCGGATCTCGCTGAAGCTGCCCGACAGCGACACCGTGACATTCTCGGCCACCCAGACCTACGCGGACGGGTCGGTGGTGCGCTGGGATGAGCCGCCGCTGCTCGGCGGTGCCGAGCCGGAGCATCCCGCGCCCCGGCTCACACTCGCGGCCGGACCAGCGGGACCGCCGGTCGTCGCGCCGACCCAACCAACGATCCGCCAGACGAAAGGATCGCCCGACAACACCGCTCGCCTGCTGGGCGGTGGCGCCCTGTTGGTCGCCGCGCTGGCGGTCGGCTTGGAGCTGGCCCGGCGGCGGAGATAACGCTGATGGCCGGCGCATTACGCGCAGTGACGGTGAGCCTGGCGCTTGCCGCGATGCTGTGCGTTGGCGCCTGGCACGCGCAACCCGCTGCCGCCCATGCCGTCCGGGTATCTGCCGATCCACCGGAAAACGCCGTGCTGACCGTCGGCCCGGCCCGGGTGAGCGCCACCTTCAATGAGCCGATGCAAAGCACCTTTGCCGCGATGACGGTTGTCGGCCCAGACGGAAATCTGTGGTCGTCCGGCCAACCGCAGGTGGCGGGTGCGGTGGTCAGCGTCGGCCTAAGACCATTGGGTCCGGCTGGCACGTACACGGTGAATTACCGAGTGACGTCGGCGGATGGCCACGTGGTGTCAGGGTCGTGGTCGTTTCGGCTGGCGGTGTCCGGTACCGGTGAACCGGGGCCCCCGGCATACCCTGGTGACACCTCGTCCGGAACGGTCCCGGCTTGGCCGTTTGCGGTTGGTGCGGTGGTAGTTGTTGCCGGTGGCGCGCTATGGGCTGCCCGACGCCGTCGCTGACGGCCGTGCTACTCCCCCCTCAGCTGTCAGGCCGCTAGCGCCAAGACTGAGGTTTCGGCTGTCCTGGCATGATGGGGGTCGACTGCTGGTGTACGCGACTGGCGGACGCAACGAGAATCTGCAAAGGAGCAGCCG
>NZ_CAXUCH010000170.1:0-7220 GCF_964249325.1 uncultured Mycobacterium sp.
GGCGGGGCGCAGGCTGCGACGTCTGTTGCGGCACCGGCGGCAACACCCGCAGCAGGTCGTTGAACTGGCGCACGGTGCGCAGGCCCTCGTCCCATTCGGCGCGGCCGCTGGTGACCGGCATGCTCACCAAGGTCCAGTTCTGCTCGTTCCACATGATCTCGGCGCAATCCGGCGCGGTGTGGGCGAAGGTGACCATGCGCCGGTCGCAGGCCCGTCGGGCGGCGTCGAGGTTGGTGGAGTACACCATTCGCGGCCCGATCGCTCCCAGCAGCCAAATGTCGCTTTCCCGCGGCTCTTTGAGGCCCTTGAGCCGCAGGTCGACCACGACGCTGGTGCCTACCTTGCGGTGCAGCGCGATCACCGTGGCGACTTCTTCGAGGTCGAAGATGTACACCGCCTCACCGCGGATCTGTCCAAGCACGACGTTGCGGGCCGGGATGTCACCGACCGTCGACATCACCCCGCGCTTCCAGCGCTGGGGCAGCTCGCTGTTCTCCGGTTCGTAGTCGAAGCCATGTGAGCGCGCCCATGATCTACGCCGCCTGCTGCGGCCTCGACGCCGATCGATGTCGACGTACAGCAGCACCGCCGCGCCGACAAAGCACAGCGCGGACAGGGTGAACCACAGGGGGACCATCCCGGCTAGCGTATCTGCTGTTAGCCCCGAACCGGGAATGTGAGCAGGTCACAACCAAATTAAGGTTTGCTAGTCAGCGCGTACAGTCGCCTCGCGACCAGACGCAAAAGCTCCCAATTTCGTTTTGAAATGGGAGCTTTTGCGTGTGGTGGGCAGCGTCAGCCCAGAATCAGTGAATCGCCGTCGGGGCTGACGTTGACCGGCACGGTGTCGCCGTCGTGCACCTGGCCGGACAGCAGCATCTTGGCCAACTGGTCGCCGATGGCCTGCTGCACCAGCCGCCGCAGCGGACGCGCCCCGTAGACCGGGTCGAACCCGCGTTGGGCCAGCCAGCGCTTGGCCGCCAGCGACACCTCCAGCTGCAACCGCCGCTGCGCCAGCCGCTTGCCCAGCTGAGCCAGCTGGATGTCGACGATCTGCACCAGCTCTTCGGGGTTGAGCCCGTCGAAGATCAGCACGTCGTCGAGCCGGTTGATGAACTCCGGCTTGAACGTCGCCCGCACCGCGGCCATCACCTGCTCATGCGTGCCGCCCGACCCGAGGTTGGACGTCAGGATCAGGATGGTGTTGCGGAAGTCGACCGTGCGGCCCTGCCCGTCGGTGAGCCGGCCCTCGTCGAGAACCTGCAGCAGCACGTCGAACACGTCCTGGTGGGCCTTCTCGATCTCGTCGAACAGCACCACCGTGTAGGGCCGCCGGCGCACCGCCTCGGTCAGCTGGCCGCCGGACTCGTAGCCGACGTAGCCGGGCGGGGCCCCGATCAGCCGTGCCACCGAGTGCCGCTCGCCGTACTCGCTCATGTCGATGCGCACCATCGCGCGCTCGTCGTCGAACAAGAACTCGGCCAGCGCCTTGGCCAGCTCGGTCTTACCGACACCGGTCGGGCCGAGGAACATGAACGCCCCGGTCGGCCGGTTCGGGTCGGACACGCCGGCCCGAGAACGCCGCACGGCGTCAGAAACCGCTGTCACCGCCTTCCGTTGCCCGACGACCCGCTTGCCCAGTTCGTCTTCCATCCGCAGCAGCTTGGCGGTCTCGCCTTCCAGCAGCCGCCCGGCCGGGATGCCGGTCCACGCCGACACCACCTCGGCGATGTCGTCGGGGCCGACCTCTTCCTTGAGCATCATGGCCTCGCGGGCCTGCGCTTGCGGCAGCGCGGCCTCGAGCTTCTTCTCCACCTCGGGGATGCGCCCGTAGCGCAGCTCGGCCGCCTTGGCCAGGTCGCCGTCCCGCTCGGCGCGCTCGGATTCGCCGCGCAGCGTTTCCAGCTGTTCCTTGAGCTCACGAACTGTGTCGATGGCGCTCTTCTCGTTCTGCCAGCGGGTGGTCAGCTCGGCCAGCTTCTCCTTCTGGTCGGCCAGCTCGGAGCGCAGCTTCTCCAGCCGCTCCTTGGAGGCGTCGTCCTCCTCTTTGGCCAGCGCCATCTCCTCGATCTCCAGCCGGCGCACCAGCCGCTCGACCTCGTCGATCTCGACGGGCCGGGAGTCGATCTCCATCCTCAACCGCGACGCGGCCTCGTCGACCAAGTCGATGGCCTTGTCCGGCAGGAACCGCGCGGTGATGTAGCGGTCGGATAGCGTGGCCGCTGCGACCAGCGCCGAGTCGGTGATCCGCACACCGTGGTGCACCTCGTAGCGGTCCTTCAGGCCGCGCAGGATGCCGATGGTGTCCTCCACCGACGGCTCGCCCACATACACCTGCTGGAAGCGGCGCTCCAGCGCAGCGTCCTTCTCGATGTACTTGCGGTACTCGTCGAGCGTGGTGGCGCCCACCAGCCGCAACTCACCGCGCGCCAGCATCGGCTTGATCATGTTGCCGGCGTCCATCGAGCCTTCTCCGGTCGCGCCGGCGCCCACGATCGTGTGCAGCTCGTCGATGAACGTGATGATCTGCCCGGCGGAGTTCTTGATGTCCTCAAGCACCGCCTTCAGCCGCTCCTCGAATTCGCCGCGGTACTTCGAGCCAGCGACCATCGACCCCAGGTCCAAGGCGATGATCGTCTTGTCGCGCAGGCTTTCCGGCACGTCGCCGGCGACGATGCGCTGGGCCAGGCCCTCCACGATCGCGGTCTTACCGACACCAGGCTCACCGATAAGCACGGGGTTGTTCTTGGTGCGACGGGAGAGCACCTGCACCACCCGGCGGATCTCGGTGTCACGGCCGATAACCGGGTCGAGCTTGCCCTCGCGGGCTTGGGCCGTCAGGTTGGTCGAGTACTTCTCCAGCGCCTGGTAGGTGGCTTCCGGTTCCGGGCTGGTCACCCTGGCGCTGCCGCGCACCTTGACGAACGCCTCCCTCAACGCTTGCGGGGACGCGCCGTGGCCGTTCAGCAGCTTTGCGACGTCGGAGTCGCCGGTGGCCAGGCCCACCATCAGGTGCTCGGTGGAGACGTACTCGTCGTCCATCTCGGTGGCCAGCTGCTGGGCAGCCGTGATCGCTGCCAGCGACTCGCGGGACAGCTGCGGTTGCGAGCTGGCCCCGGTGACCTGGGGTAACCGGTCGATCAGGCGCTGGGCTTCAGCACGGATGGTGGCGGGCTCGACGCCGACTGCCTCCAGCAGCGGCGCAGCGATCCCGTCGTTCTGCGTCAGCAGCGCCAACAGCAGATGAGCGGGCCGAATCTCGGGATGCCCGGCGGCCGATGCCGCCTGTAGCGCCGAGGTCAGCGCCGCCTGAGTCTTGGTAGTCGGGTTAAAAGAGTCCACGACACCTCCAATCGGGTACCTTAAAAATGCTTGTCGTGTACTTCAACGCCGTCAAGGTTGAGTCTGTTCCGCTCAACTCTGGCCATTTTTGTGTGCCGACTGTGCAGGTTGTGGTAGCCAAACCGGCGTGACGGCACCCATAAGCCGCACAGTCGACGCGCTAACCGTCGAGCAGCTTGCCAAGCTGTGCAGCGATGCGGATCCACCCGTTGCCCATGATGCTCCGGGACCGCTGCTGGACGTCGTTGTCGGGGTCGAAGCCGGTGTGCCGCAAGATGACCCGCGTACCGGTTCCCTGCGGGTGCAAGGTCCATGTCGCCACCCAGGCCGGCGGCTTGTCCGAGTGCGTGTCAGCCCAGCTGATGGCCAGCTGCCGGCCGGGCACCACAGCGAGGACTTCGCACGCGACCTCACCGGAGAAGCCCACCGACGGCATCCGTTGGCCCTGGAAAGTGAACCGGGTGCCGACCACCGGCGCGAATCCGCTCGGGGCCATCAGCCAGCGCGCAATCAGCTCCGGCGTGGTCAGCGCCTGCCACACCCGTTCGGGCGGATGCGGATAAAACTGGTCGACCTCGATGACGGTGGGGTCGGCGGCGCGGGTCATGAATCCTCCATCTCGTCGAGCACTTCGCCCAGCGCGGCCAGCCGCTGGCGCCAGAACCGTTCGTAGGGACTGAGCCACGTCGAAATGTCCTGCAGTGGTGCGGGATTGACGCGGTAGCGACGAAACCTGC
Organism: uncultured Mycobacterium sp.; assembly: GCF_964249325.1. Taxonomy (NCBI): domain Bacteria; kingdom Bacillati; phylum Actinomycetota; class Actinomycetes; order Mycobacteriales; family Mycobacteriaceae; genus Mycobacterium; species uncultured Mycobacterium sp. The sequence continues at coordinate 4,080 of NZ_CAXUCH010000170.1, forward strand.
CCTGTTTGTCTTCGGCGACCAGCCCGCAGTCGCGCAGCACTTTGAGGTGCTCGGACACGCTGGGCCGGGCCATATCGAAGCGCTCGGCGATCTTGACCACAGTGCGCTCGCCGCCCAGCAACATGTCGAGGATGTCGCGGCGGGTCGGGTTGGCCAGCGCCGCGAAGACGGCATCGGTCCGGCCGGCCTTGGCACGCGGAGGCATGCCCGCCATATTAGGTAGGATTTTCCCTACCTGTCAATGGTCGGCTACGGTTCTGGCGTGGCAGCCAGCTGGGGTTCGGCGCTGACCGGGCTTGTTTCCCTCGCGCTCGTCATCGCCCTCTCACCGCTGTCGGTCATCCCGGCGGTGCTGGTATTGCAGACGCCGCGGGCGCGGGCCGGCAGCCTCGCCTTCCTGGCCGGCTGGTTAGCGGCGCTGGTTGCGCTGACGGCGATCTTCGTCGCGGTTTCCGGGCTGCTCGGCGGCCTGCACAAGTCGCCGCCGACGTGGGCGCCGTGGCTGCGCATCGTTGTCGGAGCAGCGCTGATCATCTTCGGTCTCGTCCGGTGGCTGACCCGCCAGCGCCACACCCGGACACCGGGCTGGATGCGGTCAATGACCAATCTCACTCCCACTCGGGCAGCAGCGACCGGGGCGGTATTGGCCATCGTGCGACCCGAGGTGCTGTTCGTCTGCGCAGCGGCGGGTTTGGCGATCGGCAGCGCTGGGCTGGGCGTCAGGCGCGCGTGGATATCCGCGGCGATCTTCGTCGCCCTGGCCGCCTCGACTGTGGCGGTGCCGATACTGGCCTACGCCGCAGCCGGTCACCGCCTCGACGATCCGCTGGCCCGGCTCAAGGAGTGGATGGAGCGCCACCACGCCGCGCTGCTCGCCGGCATCTTCGTGGTGATCGGGTTGCTGGTGCTGTACAAGGGAATCCACGCCCTGTAGCGCGCCGACAGCCGACGAGCGCCGGGATCCTGCGCTTCGCGATCTCCGGGCTGCCCGCTCCAGGCTCTAAAATCGTCGCCCGTGGGCCTAGAAGACCGGGATGCGCTGCGGATTTTGCATGCCGCCTTTAACGAAGGGGCCCCGGGCGACGAATTGATCCGTCGCTTCTACACCCGCTGGTTTGCTCTCGACGTCTCGCTGCGTGACAAGTTCCCTCCCGATATGACCGCCCAGCGCGCGGCCTTCGCGCATGCCCTGAACTGGGTGTACGGCGAGCTGGTGGCCCAGCGCGCCCAGGAGCCGGTGCAGTTTTTGGCCCAGCTGGGCCGCGACCACCGCAAATACGGCGTCACCGAAGCGCATTACGAGACGCTGCGTCGGGCGTTGTACGGGACGCTGCGCAGCGATCTGGCCGACGAGTGGACCGATGCCGTCGACGAGGCCGCCCGCCAATCACTAAACCTGATCACCGGCGTGATGAGCGGTGCCGCCGATGCCGACCATGGGCCCGCCTGGTGGGACGGCACAGTGATCGAGCACCTGCGAGTGTCACGCGATCTGGCGGTCGTCCGGCTGCGTCTGGACCGCCCGCTGCACTACCACCCCGGCCAGTACGTTCACGTCTCGATCCCGCAGTGCCCGCGGCGGTGGCGTTATCTCACCCCGGCCATCCCGCCCGACGAGAGCGGCGCCATCGAATTCCATGTCCGGGCCGTTCCGGGCGGTCTGGTCAGCACGGCGATCGTCGGCGAAACGCAGCCCGGAGACCGCTGGCGGCTGTCTAGCCCGCACGGCGGGTTGCACGTCGACCGCGACGGCGGTGACGTGCTGATGGTGGCCGGCAGCACCGGGCTGGCCCCGCTGCGCTCGATCATCATGGACCTCACCCGCTGGGCCGATAACCCGCGGGTGCACTTGTTCTTCGGTGGCCGCTACCCGTGCGAGCTCTACGACCTGCCGACGCTGTGGCAGATCGCGGCGCAAAATCCGTGGCTCTCGGTCTCGCCGGTGTCGGAGTACACCGCTAACCCGGCCTGGGCCAGCGAGTATCCCGACGTCACACCGCCGCGCGGCTTGCACGTGCGCCAGACCGGCCGGCTGCCCGAAGTGGTGACGAGATATGGCAGCTGGAGCGATCGGCAGATCCTGATCTGTGGCGGACCTGGCATGGTGCACGCCACCAAGGCCGCACTCATCGCGAAAGCCGCACCGCCACAGCGTATTCAACACGACCCGCTCTGTAGCTAGATCGCAGAGCACTAGGCTGGCGGGCGTGCACATCGTCACGCTGCGCGACCCGTCGGCGCCGCTGGTGGCACAGTATGCGCCCAGCGCCGGCATGATCGGTATCTCACTGACCGATTCGGGGGTCGAGCTACTCGGCCAGCGCGCGGGCTTGGACGCCTATCTGGCAGCCGGCAAGACGATGGGCATCCCGATCCTCTACCCGTGGGCCAATCGGCTCGGCGGGCGTAGCTACACCGTTCGCGGTGAAGAAATCACGCTGGCAGCTGATGCGTTCGGCGTCCGCACGGACCCGAACGGCCTGCCGCTCCACGGCTTGCTGGCCGCCTACCCGGCCTGGCGGGTGATGACGGAGTCCGCGAACGAGCTCACCGCCGAGTTGGACTTCGCCGCCGACTCGGCACTTCTGGCCAGCTTTCCGTTTCCGCATCTGCTGGTGGTGCGGGTCACGCTTGCCGATCGCTCGCTCAGCGTCCGCAGCACGGTGTCTGCTATCGGCGACAAGCCCGTGCCGCTGTGCTTCGGCTTTCACCCGTATCTGCAGCTGCCTGAGGTGCCGCGGGCCGAGTGGGTCGTCGAGACACCGCGGCTGCGGCATCTTCTCCTCGACGAACAAGGCCTGCCGACAGGTGAGTTCGAGGAACAACCACCGATCCGTGAGAGCCTGGGCGACAAGACGTTCGACGACGGCTACGACGAGGTGCCCGAGGGCGCAGTGTTCGCGGTCTCCGGCGGCCGGCGCCGCATCGAGGTGCACTTCGAACAGGGGTATCCGGCGGCGCAGATCTTCGCGCCCCCCGGTGAAGACGTAGTGTGTTTCGAGCCGATGGCCGCGCCGACCGACGCGCTGCGCCGCGGCGGCTACCGCTGCGCGCACCCCGGTCATCCGGCGGTCGCGGTGTTCTCAATCCACGTGTAGCCCGCGGCGAGCAGACGCAAAAGCACCCGTTTCGCAATGAAAT
>NZ_CAXUCH010000170.1:7230-9498 GCF_964249325.1 uncultured Mycobacterium sp.
CAATGAAATCGGGTTCTTTTCCGGCTGCTCGGGCTAGCTCATCTGGCGGGGCTGCCACACCACCAGGGCGGTGCTCTTGGGCAGCACGGCCAGGTCGCGTCGCGGATTGCCCCGTAGCCGCTCGACCTCCGCGGTCAACTCCTTGATCCGGGATTGCAACGCCTCCACCTGGTTGGTCAGCTCGATGATGCGTTTGATGCCGGCAAGATTGACGCCCTCGTCTTGGGAGAGCCGCTGCACCTCGCGCAGCAGTTCCACGTCATGCTCGGAATAGCGGCGTCCCCCACCAGAAGTGCGCTCGGGACGGACCAGGCCGAGCCGGTCGTAGGTCCGCAGCGTCTGAGCGTGCATGCCGGCCAGCTCGGCTGCCACCGAAATCAAGAAGGTTCGAGAATCGTCTTTCTTACCCATCAGCGATTACCTGCCCATCCGGCCCTCGGATCGAAGCCGCTAGCCCGCTCGGCGGCGGCGTAGGCCTCCAGCGCCTCTTTGGCGGCACCGTCTAGGTTCGGCGGGACCGCGACCTGAACGGTGACTAGCAGGTCGCCGCTGCCCCCGCCACGCTTGGGTACGCCGCGTCCGCGTACCCGCAGGGTGCGTCCATTGGCGGTACCCTTCGGCACCCGAACACCGACCCGTCCGTCCAGCGTCGGCACGGAAAGCGTCGTGCCCAAAGCTAGTTCGGCAAAGCTGACCGGAACTGTCACGCTGAGGTCGTCGCCCTCGCGGCCGAACACCTGGTCGGGCCGCACATGCACCGTCACGTACAGGTCACCTGAGGGCGCGCCACGCAAGCCGGCCTCACCCTGTCCGGGTAACCGGATGCGCTGGCCGTCCTCGACGCCCGGCGGGATCCGCACGTTGATGGTGCGGGTCCGGGTCGTCACACCGGTTCCTTTGCACTGGTCGCACGGGTGCTCGATGATCGACCCGCTGCCGCGGCAGTCGGTGCACGGTTCGGAGAATCCGAAAGCGCCCTGGTTGCGGCTGATTACACCCGAGCCGTTACAGGTGGGGCACACTCGCGGGCTGGTGCCCGGGCGGGCCCCGCTGCCATGGCAGTTGGTGCAGGGCGCCGGGCTGGTCAGCCGCAGCGGCATCGCCACGCCCTTCGCGGCCTCCACGAAACTCAGCTCGGCCTCGGTCTCCAGGTCGTTGCCGCGGCGGGGCCGGCTGGGTCGCGGTGCGGCACCACGGCCGAACAAGCCACCGAACAGGTCCCCGATGGTGCTGCCGCCGGTCTGGCCGGCGGCGTCGAACAAATCGCTCAGGTTGAACTCGGCGCCGTCGCCGCCCATGCTGAAGCCGCCGAAGTTGGCGCCTCCACCAGCGCCAAACCGGCGGCCGAAGCCGCCGCCGCCGGCGAATAGCCGCCGGGTCTCGTCGTACTCCTTGCGCTTGGCCGGGTCCGACAGCACACTGTGCGCCTCCGACACCGCCTTGAACCGCTCCGCGGCCCGCGGGTCGTCGCGATTGGCGTCCGGGTGCAGCTCGCGCGCCAACTTGCGGTAGGCGCGCTTGATCTCGTCCTGGCTGGCGTCAGGGGAGACGCCTAGCTCCTTGTAGAAGTCCTTCTCGACCCATTCGCGTTGGGCCATGCTGCGTCACCCCCCTTCCAGCTTTTCTGGAGTGGTGCACCGCCGGCCGCGCTTACTCGGCAGGCGGTTCTGGTTCTGGTTCGGCGTTCCGCTCCGCCGACGTGGCCTCGCCGTCGGGCGTCTCAGCCGTATCCCCCGCCGTCGGCACAGCTTGCGCCGTCTCGGTGTTGGCCGCGACATCGGCACCGTTCTCGATCACGGTGTCGACGACAACCACCAGCGCGTGCCGCAGGACTTGATCGCCGAGCTTGTAGCCCTGCCGCAACACACTGCCGATCACCGGCTTGGTGCCCTCGGCGCCGTCGCCCTCATGCTGGACGGCCTCGTGCAGCACCGGGTCGAAGTCATCGCCCTCGGCGCCGAAAGCCGTCAGGCCCAGCCCCGTCAGTGCGCTGGTCAGCTTGTCGGCGACCGACTTCAGTGGACCCGACTCCAGGTCGCCATGGCTGCGGGCACGGTCGAGATCGTCGAGTACGCCCAGTAATTGGCTGATCACCGTCGCCTTGGCCCGGTCGGCCGCCGCCTGCTGGTCGCGCAACGCGCGCCTGCGGTAATTGGCGAAGTCGGCCTGCACCCGCTGCAGATCGGCGGTCAGCTCGGCGACCTTGTCCTCGGTCACCGGCGCGGCCGGCGCCGGCGACGGTGCCGCCGGTGCCGGCTCGCTCGGCGC
>NZ_CAXUCH010000171.1:0-9431 GCF_964249325.1 uncultured Mycobacterium sp.
GTCTGCTGCAGCATGAACTCACTGACCAGGATCTGCCACGGGGTGACATCCGGACGCCGCCACGGCAGGTCGCGCCTTGCCCCTTCGTACCAGTCGAGCAGTTCGGTCGCCGGGATGTTCATCGGCGGGTACGGCAGAATATGCGCCATGCCCAATACCAATCCCGTAGCCGCGTGGAAGGCACTCAAGGAGGGTAACGAGCGATTCGTCGCCGGCAAGCCCCAACACCCCAGTCAGAGCGTCGAGCACCGGGCCAGCCTTGCCGGCGGGCAGAGCCCCACCGCCGTGGTGTTCGGCTGCGGCGACAGCCGGGTAGCCGCCGAGATCATCTTCGACCAGGGTCTCGGTGACACGTTCGTGGTGCGCACCGCCGGCCATGTCATCGACTCCGCCGTGCTGGGCTCGATCGAGTACGCGGTGTCGGTGCTCAACGTGCCGCTGATCGTCGTCCTGGGCCACGACAGCTGTGGCGCCGTCAAGGCCACCCTCGCCGCGCTTGACGACGGCGCGGTGCCCGGCGGCTATGTGCGCGACCTGGTGGAGCGGGTGACGCCGTCGATCCTGCTGGGCCGCCGCGACGGGCTGACATCGGTAGACGACTTCGAGGCCCGCCATGTCCGCGAGACCGCGGCGCAGCTTCTGGCCCGCTCGACCGCCATTGCCGACCGGGTGGCCGCCGGCACACTGGCGATCGCCTGTTTCACCTACCGGCTGGCCGAGGGCCGGGCGGTGCTGCGGGATCACATCGGCAATATCGGTGAGGAGCCCGCGGGCTGAGCCTCAATGCGTCAGGTCACGCTGATGCCTGCGCGAGCGTCCTCTGACGTCGGCTGCCCAAAATGCTGCGCCAGGGCGGCGCAGTCATCCCATGCGGCATCGTGTGACGGGACTTGGCGCGGTAAATCTCGTCTTTAATCGCACCGGTTATCTCACGCAAAGTGGCTCGACTCCGGCCCGGTCGAGCGCGCAAAGCATGGCCCGCGGCTACGGCCAGCCGGCGTACCGTGAAGAGCTTCGACGGTGGCAATTCGTGGTTGAGGACACGCGCCAGCGCCTCGGTTGCCGCTGGATCGTGAGCGATGTCGCGCAGCAGGCAGGTGACCAACGGCGATGATACCCCTGGCGCGCCCATATCCTTTGCCAGCCAATACATCTCGTTGGCATCTCGGTCGCGCCAGCGCCACCACTGTCGCAGCTGACCGTCAGGTCCGGCGGCACAATCGAAGCCGGTGATGATGGCTTCGGCCAGTCGAGCCGCCTGCCGCAGGGCATCGGACATGCCTTGGGCCGCGGTGAAGTCTTTGAAGTGCCCGGCGTCGCCGACCAGCACCCACCCCGGCCCAGCGCTCTGGCGAAAGTAGCCGTGCCAGTTGGTCATTACCCGGATAGGCCCAACCCGTTTGGCGCCTGCCAGCAGATCGGCAAGCTCGGGCCAGCGCGTGAGACCGTCGGTGAACTTGCGATCCCGGTCCGCATGAAATGCGTTCTGCCTCGCCATGTCGGCCGCGATACCGGCCATGTACAGTCCACCGTCGGTCGGACTGGCAAGGAAGGCGTGCTCGCCTTGCCGGCCAATGCGTAGCCGTCCCTCGCGGTCGTCGACGCCCTCGAAGTAGGCCCAGGCGGGCAATCGGCCGGGTGCGGTGACGAGATACTCGGCTGCACCCGCTGAAGCCGCGACTATCGAATGCCGGCCATCGGCACCGACCACCAGCCGGGCGTTCACATCACCCTGGTCGGTTCGCACGCCGATCACGCGGCCACTGTCGTCGTGCATCAGCCCGGTGACCCGGCAGCCGGTGCGTACGTCGGCGCCGGCCCTGGCCGCCGCCTCGACCAGCAGCACATCAAGTGTCAGCCGGCGCATACACAACCCGGGCGCGGGGAACTGTGGTGGATCGGTTTTGCCGTCGATGTGGACGTCGTCGTTGATCAGCGTGAAGCGGTTCAGCGGCACGCCCCCGGCGGCCAGGACCTCATCAAGGACACCCAGTTCCCGCAGAATCTGCACGCCGCAGGGCTGCATCACGTGCGTCGACGGCGTCTCATGGGGAAAGCGCACCTGGTCGAGCAGGCAAACACGAAGGCCGCGGCGTACCAGCATGGTTGCCAGCGGTGAACCCGCGCAGCGTGCGCCGACGATGGCAACATCGAACAGCTCCATGGCTTCTCCCGGCGACTCCGAGTATCTTACCGTTGGTAAGTCTGCCAGGTGCTGTGGAACTTATCAATGGTTAGATTCGTTGGGTACGGTATTGGTCGTGACTGCAGAGGAGTCGCGGCCGTACCACCATGGACAACTGAGGCGGGCGGGCATCGACGGCGCCGTCGAAGAGATACAGACGGTCGGCGTCGCGGCGGTGAGTATGCGCCGCATCGCGCGCAGGGCCGGGGTTTCTCATGCCGCGCTGGCCTACCAGTTCGGCGACAAGGCCGGAATCTTCACCGCGGTCGCAACGGAGGGGTTCCGGCTGGCGGCGGAGATGATAGGAACCACGGCGGCTGGCCCCGAGGGGTTCATGCACGGTGGCCAGACCTATATCGAGTTCGCGCTGACCTACCCTGGTTACTTCGAGGTGATGTTTCGTCCCTACCTGTACCGCACCGACGACCCGGAACTTGTCGCGGCCCGCGATGCTGCCTTCGACATCATGTATGGCAGTGCTCGCACCAGTCTCGCCGCCCACCGCTCGGGAAACGTACCTGACGAAGACGTTCTGGACCTTGTCTTGGTTGGCTGGTCGTTGAGCCACGGCATTGCCACCCTGTCGCTCACGGCAAACCTGCCCGGTTTGCATCACGCTGACCCTGACGCAACGGCCGCCCAAGTAGCTCGCGGCGTAGTCACGCTGTCCGAACTCGTCCAACGACAGGCCGGCCGCTAAAAGTACTGGCGCGCAATGGAATGACTTAGACCTGGTATCGCGGTGTGACGATGCCGTGGTCGTAGGCGTAGACGATGGCCGCTGCCCGGTCGCGTAGCTCGAGCTTGACGAAGATGCGGCCAATGTGGCTTTTCACGGTGACCTCGGAAATGCAGAGTTCCTCGGCGATTTCGGCGTTGGACCGGCCCTGGGCAATCAGCCTAAGGACGTCGCGCTCGCGTGCGGTCAGTTCCGCGACGGCTTCGGCGCGGGTTTCGCCGGCGGCCCGCCGGTAGGTGGAGAGCACCCGTGAGGTGACCGCGGGGTCGAGGTAGGCATCGCCCTGCGCGACGGCGCGCACCGCGCGGATGAGCTCCTCTGCCGACGAGTCCTTGAGCACGAAGCCCGAGGCGCCAGCGCGCAGCGCACCGGATAGCAGCTCGTCGTCGTTGAAGGTGGTCAGCGCCAGCACCGGCGGCGAACCTGCACCGGCAAGCCGGCGGGTGCCCTCGATCCCGTCGACTCGCTTCATTCTTAAATCCATCACCACCACGTCGGGACGATGTTCGGCGACCGCGGCGCAAACCTCGTCGCCGTCGGAGCATTCAGCGACGATCACGAACCCGTCCTTGCGCCGCAGGATTCGGCGCAGGCCCGAGCGGACCAGATCCTGGTCGTCGACCAGCACCACCGAAATCTCGGGGGTATCCATTCAGCGTGCACACCGCCGCGGTCGAGGCCTCGGGTCGTCGGTCAGCGGGATCTCAGCGCGCACCGACCACCCGTCGGAGCAGGGGCCCGCGTCGAGAATGCCGCCGAGCAGTTCGACTCGTTGGCGCATACCTGCTAGTCCGCGGCCGTCGGCCGACGGCGAGCCGGCGGGTACCGCGACCGGCAGTTCGTTGACGACGGCCAGCACTGCTGTCGACGGTGAAATAACCAGCCGCACACTGGCATTCGAGTCAGGAGCGTGCTTGGCGATGTTAGCCAGCGACTCCTGGGTGATGCGGTAGAGTGCCAGGCCTACCGCCGCCGACACCTGCTCGGTGGGGCCTTCAGTTTGCAGCGAGACTTGCAGCCCCGCCTGCACGAAATCGTCGACCAGGTCACGAATATCTGCGATCCCGGGTTCTGGCACCATCTTCGTCGGGCCCGTGTCGAGCAGCCCGACCGTGCGCCGGATATCGGCCATTGCCTGCCGGCCCAGCCGCTCGGCGTCGACTAGTGCGGTGACCGCATCGTCGACATCGCGGTCACGCTGCAACGCGTGGCGGGCCCCGGTGACATGCAGCATCGTGACCGACAGCGAGTGCGCGATAACGTCGTGCACCTCGCGGGCGATCCGCCGCCGCTCGTCGGCGGCGGCGTGCGCGGCAAGGTCTGCCTGCATCTCCTGCTGCTTGACCAGCAACTCTGCTTGGATGCGCATCAGATACCCAGAGAGCCAACCGATCGCAACGAAGCTCAGGTACAGCGCGAGCCCGTCTAGGCGATGAGCCGTCGAAGCCGCCACCAACAGCGCCACTGCCGACCCGAAGGAAAGCGCCGCCCACATCACGCCGGCCAGGGCCGCGACGCAACCCACCATCATTACCAAGAGGAGCGGAGCGAAGTCGCTGGCAACGGGCGTCGACGTCGCAAACAGCAAGATGACGGTGGCAGTCCAGGACGTCCCCCAGACGAGCCCCGGGCTGTATTTGACTCCCGACAAAAACAGCAGCAGCATCGGCGAGACGCCCACCAGCGCCGCAACTCCGGCCGCTGGCAGATCAGCGCTGCTGCGCTGCAGCGTCGACCCGATCAAGATCAGTACCGTGGTGGCGTCGATCATGATGCCGAACGACCAGGAAAACCCTGGCGGTATCAGTTCATCACGCTGGCGGATCCGATCGCGCACATGTTCTGTCACGCGCATCATCGGCCCATCGTAGAGCGCATCGACGCCGCACACATCGTCCTACAGGCGGATCGGAATTCCGACTGGGGTAGGAGGCCAAAAACCGAACCGTGGCACGACGCCAGGCGCCCGGGAGTTGCCTAGCGTCACTGACATGACATCGACACACCTGCACGAGCGGATGGCCTTAATAGCGCCCCGACCGAGCGGAGTCGCGAAAACCCTTATGCCGCCGCGGTTTTAGGAGGCACTGCAATGTCTGTAATACCAGCCACACGAACCAAGACCTACGAAGAAGTGGTTTCCGAACCGGTTTCAGCACTCATCGAGGTTGGAACGCAGCCGGCCCCGGACTTCGTCGCCGAACACGACCCTGGTCGAAGCCCAGCCGCCGGACAGCTACGGCCCGACCCTTCGAGGAACGGCGCTATCCCGGCGGTCGCCGCCACGCCGGCAGTGCTCAGGATTTCACCGCTAGATCTCCGGGCGCCGCGACACTATCCAGCCCGCTTGGACTTCCTGGAACCCTCTGCGACGGGACGAGCAATAGATCCGAGTTCCCCGCTGGTGGGCGCAAAGTCAGCAACGCCGATAATGACCGCACTGGCGAATATGTCCAATCGACGCTTGCTGATGCTCGCCGTTGGTCTTCTGCTGCTGATCGGCGGTCTCTTCGCAATGCGGTTCCCCGTCTTCCTCGGTGACTTCGACCAGTGGGGCTTCCAAATCAATTGCGGAAGTGGCTTTCACAGCGCTTTCAGCCAGTCCTTGATCGCGGACTCGGCTGGAACCCATTTCGTCGACCGATGCGGAACTGCCATAGCGTTACGTCGCGCGTGGAGCATCCCCCTGGCCGTGAGCGGAGGACTCCTCCTCAGCGCACTGCTAATGAGCCCGCCGCGCGGTCTTTCGGTCCGGATGCGGGCCCTGCGGCGCGACGAGCAGCGGCTTGTCGAGGCAGTCGGCAGCGCCGCGAGTGACGAGGCGGTGCCGCAGCAGACCGCGGCTTGAAATGCTCGCCCGCATCGCGCATTTCACCAGCCGCTACGCCGCGCTGGTCGTCCTCGGGTGGATCGTGATGGCCGCGGCCGGAAACCTGGCCGTGCTTCAGCTGGAGCGGGTTGTCGGCTCGCACTCCCGTTCTTTCATGCCCGTCGACGCGCCGAGCTCGATCGCTGCCAAGCGGTCGGCCGAACTGTTCGGCGATGCATCGAGTAACAACCTCAATTACGTTGTGCTGGAGCGGGGCCGGCCGCTGCAGGCCGACGACCGTCGATACTACGACGCCCTTGTGGCTGCGTTGCGGGCCGACACAGAGCATGTGAACTCCGTCACCGATCTGTGGGCGGCACCAATCACCGAATCCGCGGCGAAAAGCCTCGACGGCCAGGCCGCCGACGTGATGCTGCGGTTGTCGGGGATGCTGGGCACATCGCAGGCCAGCAACTCAGTTGCCGCGGTCCGCCACACGGCGGCCCGTCTTGGGCCGCCCGCAGGCCTGCACGTGTACGTCACCGGGCCCGGTAGCACCATCGCCGACGAGTTCGCCGCGATTGACCACCAGATGCTGGTTATCACCGCGGCAACGGTGGCGGTGATCGCGGCATTGCTGTTGATCGTTTACCGCTCACCGGTCGCTGCGGCCATCCCGCTGATCTCGGTGGGGTTGGCGCTGGCTGTGGCCCGTTCGGTGGTCGCGGCGTTCGCCGAGCACGGTCTGGCCGAGGTGTCGCTGTTCTCGGTTGCGTTGATCGCAGCGATGATCCTGGGTGCTGGCACCGACTACGCCATCTTCTTGATCGGCCGATACCACGAGGGCCGGCGGCGCGGAATCGACCCGGGGGCCGCACTGGTGGACGCCTACCGCGGCGTCGCACCCGTCATCGTCGGGTCGGCGTTGACCATGTCGGCCGCGCTGGCCTGCTTGAGCCTGGCCAAGGTGGGGTTGTTCCGCAGCGTGGGAATGCCTTGCGCCATAGGCGTTTTGACGTCGATGCTGGCGGCGCTCACACTGATCCCGGCACTGATCGGTCTGGCTAGCCGCCGCGGTCTGCTGGAGCCGCGGCGCTCGACTATCGCTCGCCGGTGGCGACGCATCGGCGTGACGGTCGCGCGCTGGCCCGGACCGGTGATGGTGGCCAGCGGCGCACTGATTGTCGTCCTGATGCTGCCGCTTGCGGGCATGCGGACAGGCTGGAACGAACCGGCGGCGACCCCACGCCTCGCCGAGTCCAGCCTCGGTTATGCGGCCATCGACAGGCACTTCCAGGCGAACCGGTTGCTGCCCGACATCGTGACCGTCCAGGCCGACCACGATCTGCGCAATCCGCCCGGGCTGATCGCCATCGAGCGGATCACCCGGCAAATCATGGCGATACCCGGCGTGCGAACGGTGCAGTCGGCCAGCCGACCGGCTGGCACCGTGCCTGACGAGGCAACCCTGACTTACCAGAGCGGAGTGCTCGGCGACCAGCTTGGGGCAGACGTGGACGCGCTCGTCGAGCGGCTTCAACGGGTGGGCGACCTGGATGGCATGCTGGCCCGGCTGGGCAGCGCCGTGGACCAGTTAGGCCGCGGTATGGCCGGCGGCGCTGCGGGGCTGCGTGAAATCGGTTCGGGCGCCGACGATATGCGCGCGGGGATGACTGGTTTACAGGACAGCGTCACCACCGTTTCGGGGTATCTGGACCCGCTGCGCCGATTTGTCGACGGCACACCGGACTGCCCGGCGAATCCGATCTGCGCGGTAGTGGCTCGCGTCGTCGAGCCCGTCGACAGCGTGGTCCGCAGCTCCGCTGAATTATCCACCGGCGCGGGCAAACTGACGTCTGGATCAGGCGTGGCAACAACAGCGCTGACCGCCGTGCCCTCGACGCTGCAGTCGATGCGCGGCGTGCTGGGCCAGGCCCGGGCCGCGACCAGTGAACTGCGGGACGCGGTGAACTCCTTTGCCCCTCGGCTGCACCAGCTCACCGACTACCTGCGAGAGATCGACACGAGTTTCCGGGGCAGCGCGGCGGGCGGATTCTATCTGCCGTCTCGAGCGTTGTCCGACCCGAGATACCGGGAAGCATTGAATGACTTGGTGTCTCGGGACGGCGGGGCGACGTATCTGCTGGTGTACGGCGACCGGCAGGAATGGGGTGCCGACGGTGCCGAGCGCGCCAGGCAGATCGAGACAGCGGTCGCCGAAGCGACCAAGGAAGGCACGCTCACGCCGACAGCGGTCGACTTGGCGGGGGGGGGGCCGGTCACCCGCGACCTTCAGGTTTACGTCCGCCACGACATCGTCTTGCTGGTGGCGGCCACCCTGGTGCTGATCTTTCTGATCGTCGCGATCATGCTGCGCAGCCCGGTGGCGGCAGCGGTGGTGGTGGGCACCGTCATCGTCTCCTACGCCTCGGCGCTGGGCGTCAGCGGGCTCGTCTGGCAGCAGTTGCTCGGCCACGAAATGCACTGGGCCGCCGCGCCGATAGCGTTCATCGCGTTAGTGGCCGTGGGCGCCGACTACAACTTGCTGCTGGCAATGCGGATCCGAGAAGAGGCCCCGGCCGGGATCGGCACCGGCCTAATCCGGGCTTTCGCCGGCACAGGCGGGGTGGTGACCACCGCCGGGATCGTCTTCGGGATCACGATGTTCGCCTTGATGGCCAGCACAGTGCTCCCCGTCGCGCAGACCGGTCTCACCATCGGGGTGGGCCTGTTGCTGGACACATTGATCGTCCGGACATTTTTGATGCCGTCAATGGTGGCGTTGCTGGGGCGCTGGTTCTGGTGGCCGCGGCGTATCACCACACCACGGATCCGGCCGGTCACTGTTGCTGGTGCAGCGACACGCCGAGTGCGGTCGCTCGCATCGGTGTGACCTGGGCTTACGGTGTGAATGTGCTGGATCTAGAGCCGCATGGCCCGCTACCGCCAGAAATTTACTGGCGGCGCAGGGGACTGGCGCTGGGCATTGCGGTCGTTGTGATCGGGATCGTGGTCGCGATCGTCGTCGCTGTGATGAGCAGCAGTGCCGGCGCCAACACCACCGCGTCCGAAAAGCCGACCGCCGCGCCGCCCGCAAAGTCCCCGATCGTGCAGCCACAGGTTCAGCCACCGGCTGCGCCGCCGGCAGCCCCGAACGTCGGCGCCCCTGAGACGCCCACCGCTGCGGTGCAACCGCCGCCGGTGCTCAAGGAGGGCGACGACTGCCCTGACTCGACGCTGGCCGTCAAAGGCCTGACCAACCAACCCCAGTACGTCATCGGTGACCAGCCGAAATTCACCATGGTCGTCACCAACATCGGGTTGGTGTCCTGCAAGCGCGATGTGGGAGCAGCGGTGCTGGCCGCCTACGTCTACTCGTTGGACGGCAAGCGGTTGTGGTCCAACCTCGACTGTGCACCGTCGAACGAGACCCTGGTCAAGACGTTCGCGCCCGGCGAGCAGGTGACCACCGCGGTGACGTGGACCGGCATGGGGTCGGCCCCGCACTGCCCGCTGCCGCGGCCACCGATCGGGCCCGGCACCTACAACCTCGTCGTGCAGCTGGGCAACCTGCGCTCGGCTCCGGTTCCGTTCATTTTGGCTCAGGCGCCGGCGCCGGGTGCCCGGCCGCCTGGTGCCGCTCCGCCGCCGGTCGGCCCGCCGCCGTTTCTCGTGCGGCGGCGCACCGTCTTCACCTG
>NZ_CAXUCH010000172.1:0-9427 GCF_964249325.1 uncultured Mycobacterium sp.
AGCAACCACGTTCTGGCCAAGGGTGGGCCGCTGAGCGACATGCGGGCGGATGGAGACCGCCAGTGAAAGCACCAGCGTCACAACACCAACCACGAAAATCGTCAACACGCTCATTGCCGCCAGGAACGGCCGGCGGCTAGACTGCTCGGCGGCCTCGGCACCGAAGTCCGGGAACATCCCGGTGGTGTAGTTCTCCTCCTCGGCCACAGCGGCGTAGGGAGTGGCGTTTTCGTCGGCGGCCACCGTGAACGCCTCGGCCTCCTCGTCGGGTACCGCGCTGTAGGCCAGGGCCTCGTCTGCTTCGTCGGCGCCAACCGGTACCTCCGCCGCAGCCAAATAGCCGGGGGCGAGCGCATACGGGTTCACCGCGCCGGTGCCGGGATCTTGGGCGTAGGCCAGCGCAGCCGTCGACGACGCGAAGAGCGGAGCACTGGCTGAGGCCAGCGCCGCTCCGCGGGCCAGTGCGGTCTCCGGCTCCTCCGGCACGCTGACCGGAAGCGGGCTCGCCGCCTCCAACGCCGGCTTGATCATCGGGATGTCAACACCGGCGCCGATGACGAACAAGCTTTCGGGCTGCGCTTCCAAATTGTTTGCGACCGAGACCATTTCGATCAGCTTGGCCACCGCTTCGTCGTCATCGTCCGGCAACTGCTCGCGGTGCACGTCGGCGATGGATCCATCGGCGGTGTTGACCACGGCCAAGGTTGCGCTGTCGGGCTCGACGTAGAGCAGGGCGGTGTGCTCGTGATCGGTGGCGCTGCCCACCGTCTGCGCCAGCGCGGCCAAAAACGACGAGACGAGCATGACGTTCTCGACCTTGCGGGCGACCAGCATGTCGCGCAGCGCATTAGCTTGCACCGGGTCGGTCCACGTCACACCGATCGAGCGCAGCTGATAGCCGGCCTCGGTCGCGCCCTCGCGGGTGCCAAGGATCGCCGAGATAACTTGGTCAGCTCCCGTCGACGGCGCCGACTCGTCGTCCGCTGGTAGCTCGATGTTCTCCTCGTCGACGGTGACGCCGTCGGCGTTTTCGCCTTCGACCAACACCATGCGGACCGTCGTGGGTGCCATCGACACACCAAGTACGGTGTCCACTGCCCCTCCAAGTCGTTTGCTCGCCGGTCGAGATCTGCACCGTGTTGCGCAGCCTCGGTCCGGCAGCCACCCACTTCATCGCCGCAGCTTGTGCGGCGTCCCACCCCAAAGTTAGCTGGACCGTATCAAGTTGGCAGGCGCGGGACCTGAGCCCCCACAGTCCCGTATCTCGACTTTACTGCGTGCCGCGCCGCGACGCCCCTCCTGTCGGGGTGCGTTGTGTGGACTCCATGAAGTTCTGGTAGTAGCGCGACGGCGTCGGGCCCCGCTGGCCCTGGTATTTCGAGCCCACCCGAGCGCTGCCGTAGGGGTGCTCGGCCGGGCTGGTCAACCGCAGGATGCACAGCTGACCGATCTTCATGCCCGGCCACAGGGTGATCGGCAGGTTGGCGACGTTGGACAGCTCTAGCGTGATGTGTCCGCTAAAGCCCGGGTCGATGAAACCCGCCGTCGAGTGCGTCAACAACCCCAGCCGGCCCAGCGAGGATTTGCCTTCCAACCGGCCCGCGAGGTCCTCGGGCAGCGTGCAGACCTCCAGCGTGGAGCCCAACACAAACTCCCCGGGGTGCAGCACGAACGGTTCGCCGTCGACCGCCTCGACCAGGGTGGTCAGCTCGTCTTGCTGCTGGGCGGGGTCGATGTGGGTGTAGCGGGTGTTGTTGAACACCCGAAACAGGCTGTCGAGACGGACGTCGACGCTGGACGGCTGCACCAGGGAATCGTCGAACGGGTCGATCACTAGCCGCCCGGCATCGATTTCGGCCCTGAGGTCACGATCGGAGAGCAGCACGCGACGAGCGTATCTGCTGGCCTGCGTTGTGGATGAGCGACGCGGCGCTGGATGCTAGCCTTCCGATGCAACCGCGCCGATGTAGTTCAATGGCAGAACATCAGCTTCCCAAGCTGAGAACGCGGGTTCGATTCCCGTCATCGGCTCCACGATCAACTGCGGCAACGCCGTTCGATCTATTCGATTAGCGGCCTCGGTGTCACGACGTTGTCACAATCCAGTCGAATTTGTCCCAGCGGCCTTCAAAGGGTGATCCTGCGAGCCCGCATAGGGCCGCATCGCGAGGCTGGCGTCCTTGTGTTCGATCCACGCCGCGATGACCGCAACAGGCGTGCCGGCGAGGTGCATCGCCGTCGCCGCGCGGACGCCACTCGCCGCAATCAAAATCCATCGCCAAACAGGCGTTGCTTACTCCTTTGTCCTGTTGCGGGCAATCCGAGCTATGTCTGCGGATTGCTACGTAAGGTCAAGGGCCGCAGCGCTCGGCGGTGGACATCAGCACTTGTCTGGGCCGGGCAGGTTGTCGGTCAGAAGTAGTGGCGGCGGGGGCCGACCGCGCGTCCCGCTGCTCCCAGGATCGCCAGAATCACACCAATAACGAGCAGGATGATTCCGATGGTCCACAGAATCGAAATCTTGAGCAGGAATCCGGCGATGAGCAGGATAATTCCGAGAATGATCACGGTGAGCCTTTCTGATCTGGCGACGACCGCGCGCTTGAAGATCGGATCGGTCGGGCGGTTTCTCGACGTGACTTCAGTAGACACCCCTAAGGAGGGTGGCAATACACCCCTAGGGAGGTAATCTTCTTGGCATGCCCGCGCCCACGCGGAGGCCGATCACCGTGGCGCTCGTTGACGACTACGACGTCGTTGTGATGGGCGTTGCCAAAATGCTCGACCGGTACCGAGACCGAGTGGTCGTCGCCGAACTCGACTCGACTATGCCCGTCGACGACCCCGTCGACATTGTCCTGTACGACTCGTTCGCACAACCGGAATCCGACCACAAGGAGATCGCAGTGTGGGTTGCGAATCCGCGCGCACGCCGAGTTGTGGTCTACACCTGGAACTTTCACCCGGATCTCATCGCCAGCGCGCGGCAGCAGGGAGCGCACGGCTACTTATCGAAGACGCTGCCGGCGCGGGAGTTGGTCGCTGCGTTGGAGGCGGTGCATGCGGGCGAGACTATTATCAGCGATGTCCCACCGCGGGCGCGCAGCGCCGCCGGCCTCGACTGGCCCGGCCGCGGCGAAGGGCTCAGCGATCGAGAGTCGGAGATCCTGGCCCTCATCACCCAGGGCAAAAGTAATGCTGACGTCGCCAGGCTGACGTACCTCAGCCCCAACACTGTGAAGTCGTACATCCGCACGATCTACCGAAAGATAGACGTCGGCAGTCGGACCCAGGCGGTCTTATGGGGTGTGGAGCATGGTTTCACTCCTGACCATCACCGCATCGAACACTGGCGCGGTGGACCCTAGAGGCCATCCAGGCCACCGAGGCAACACGATGCGGCAGGTGTCTTGCATTTGCTCCCGCGAGTTGCACGGTTAGAGCGGGCCGTTGCCATCTGGTACCGCACCTGCGTCTCATATTCGAGCTTGATCTCAAGACCACATGTGAGACACGCATTGATCGCCTTTCAATGCGCATCAGTGCGCACCGCAATGTCTCAGAACTTCGTCTCACAACCTATCTCGTCGTGCGCCGTTGAGTAAGCATGAGACGGCGTCGCCGTCATGGCATTGCCTCGCTAGGCGGTATGCCCTTCGAATGAAGCCATCTGCCCCTGTGTCAGTTAGCGATCCCGCAATGCGCATAAGCTGCATCATCACCGTGAGCTCGCGCCGCCAGAGCCAGCAGCCCAGCACCAGATCTCGCGTATCGCCAAGCCATCGTCGGCTGGCGCGGAAGCTAACCGTTCGATCACGGCCTTGCCTTCGGCCACGTCACCGTCGGCCGCGTGATTGAGCAGTGTCTCAGACAGAACACCCGACGCGGGAACCGCCCAGACAGCAGCCGTTCTCGCGGAACAGATGGTCGACGACGGCGCGCACCGGCGGGATTGGCGTCATCGAGATGTCCCCGCCGAGCCGGCTCAGGCGCCGAATAGACATTGAGCACCGGTCGATCACACAGTCGCTGTCTTTCTCCGATCTGGGAAGACGTCGCTGATTTTTACCAGCACCTCCTGCCCGCGACCGCGATCCGCGGCATTTCGGTCAAGAAAAACGCGTGAGGAAATCGAAACCTCCTTCACCGCTGTGTCTGAACGCGGCTTAGACCTGGCTAGTGGTACGGTCCGCGGCTGAATGCGTTCCGGCCGATTTGCGGCCCCACATCATCGAATTCGCGCCTTAATCGTCTGGAGATCACATGTCAGAGCTAAACCGGCGCAAATTCATGGCAGGTGTGGCCGTCGCAATCGTTTCGGGCGTTGGTATGGCCCGCTGTCAAGTTGGCGCGCCGACGCGAACTCTCGCATTCGCCGATGAGGTTGCTCCATTAGGTCCCTCGCCGACGCACCGACTGCCGGGACTGTTGCCACCTCCACGGGCAGAATGGCGAATCCCCCTGCCGGCAGGGGAACGCTGTGGAGCTTGCCGGGCGCTGGTGATTCGCTGGCGTTGACACTCGATGACGTTGTCAACACCGACGTGGTACGCATGTATACGGAATTCGCCAAAGACACCGGATTGCGATTGACCTTTTCGTCAACGGTCGCTACCATTCGTGGGCCGATAACCTGCGGCTGTTGCGCCCAGTCGTGGAGTCCGGGCAGATCCAATTGAACCCACGTGGTCTCATCCCGATCTGACCACTCTGCCGGTACATCGGATCATCGACGAGATTAGCCGTAATGACACCTTCTTGAGAAAAACCTACGGCACCGATGCCCGGCCGTTCTTGCGGCCACCGTACGGCGCTCATAATTCCACCGTCGACGCAGTCGCAGCAGGGCTCGGCTACACGGTGATGACGCTGTGGTCCGGAGATCTGGGAGATGCCAAGCGAGTCAGCGAGGACTACATCCTCAAGATGGCCGACCGGTACTTCACCCCGCAGAACATCGTGATCGGCCATCTGAAACACGCGCCTGTCACCCATGTCTACGGTCAACTGGTCGACATGATCCGCGATCGCAGGCTGCGGTCGGTCACGCTCAACGACATCTTCGTGAAACCACCGTCGTGGAACTAAACTGTCTCTGGCCTGCAGCACAATAGAATTCTTTGCGTCATACGCATTGGCGACATGAAGGCACGCTCATAACCTCGAGCGGTTGGTCTATCGACCGCTTGAGATAATCGCTTCGCGTTCAACGTGGTCCATGCCTGGTAGATGCGAAGCGGCTCCCGCCTATTCCATGGTTGGCCTTTGGACAGGCGTCAACGAACCAGATCGCGGCAGCACAGGCGATAAGATCGTTACGTCGTTGCTGCCGGTGTCAGCGGACGGGTTTACTCTCTACGGCGCGCCGCTATAAGCGTGGCAAGAGACCCCAGTCCACCGACCGTCTGAACCGCCTTTCTGAACCGCACGTGCTGATCCAGCACCCAGTCGAGCATCGCAGGCCAAAGATCCACGTCCGCAACATCGTCAAACTGCGAGCTGACGTAGATTGCGGCGGCCTTCTTACCGGGCTTGTCATCCCACTGGGCGCCCTCGCCAAGTGCCTGCTCGAATTGGTCTTTCATCGCACGGAGTGCCTCAAACCGGCCCAGGTTGAGGCTGGCATCGGAACTCCTGAAGTAAAGCTGGACGCTGAGACCTTGTTGAGTGAAGGCGGTCGAGTACACAATCCCGCTGGTGCCGGTAGGCAGGTCGTAGCGCGATTCCCGTTTGGATGTTTTTCCCTTTGCCCATTCCGGGTGTTCGGTGCCTACGCGACTGAGGAATTGCTCCCAGAAGTCCCAGTAGAGCTTCGAGCGCTCGGTTGATGCACCTGCGCCGGCGGCGGCCTTGACTCCTTTTCCCCCGTCATTCGAACGCGTGGCCAGCTCGAATGCCGGCGTCCCGGTGGAGGCGCCCATCTGGCCCACCTCCGTCTCGACCCCAACAACGCGGGTATCGGCGTCTCTGGCGGCTTCTTTTTCTGCCCTTGCGGCTTTGGTCTTCGCCGCAGCGGCCCTCGCCTCGGCGGCCCTCGCCTCGGCGGATTTCGCCGCGAAAACGATCCCCCCGAGAGCGACAAAGAAACCGAGAAATAAAACTAGAAAAAAGAAGACCGCCGCTTCCATGACGTCACCACAACAAACGATACGCGTGGCAGGTTACTCCCACCTGGTGCGCCGGCAGTGTCGTCATGCCGTTGAGCGCCACAACACTAGGGCAAAAGCAGGTCGACTGTGACTGCGTCATCGCTGTTCTCCACTGAATAAGTATTTGAAGCCTACGATCGTTATGCGAACGCGCGGTGAACCCGCTAACCGCTGTTGGCCTGCCTGCCTCGGGTCGGTCGTATGCCGATCGGAGGATCAGTTTCAGAAGTTCAGCAGACCCACTTTGTCACCCGCGGCGGACGCTGCCTCCGCAAGTTCTCGTCTTAGCTGCGGCCTCGCTCCCTGCGGACCCGCATCAAAGAATCGCTATGTTCCTACCACCCAGGCCCCGACCGTGTGGACCGCTCATCTGCTGACTGACCCGGCGCTCATCGTAATCCACATCGAGTTCGAAGCCGAGCAGTATGACCACGGGCAGAACACCCCTTTAGTGGTGGGCGGGAGCGCTCAGAAAGCGCCCAACTGCGCGATGCGAGCACGCTGCGCGCGCACTGGCCCGCGTGTGACGGCGTCTAAGCCGACGCCTCGAAAGCTTAGGCTGCCGCAGATCTTTTCAGCGAGGGAGTAGACAACGTCCAGAGCGCGGCAAACATGCGGATCGTAAGCCTGCGGCCTGCTGTGCCGTCGATACGCGCAGATTAGACCGACGATTGGCTTGGGAGCGTTGCCTTGCAGGGCTTCGTCCTCCCAATCCGTATACAGCCCGTCAGGCCGGAGTTCCTCATGCCCGCTCCTGAGCGCCCCCACGGGTGCGCACTCAAAGGATTCGCCGACCGTAGCCGAAACGTGACTGAGACTTGATCGAATTGCTAACGCGCCCTTTCGGTTCGCCTCTTCGCGGCCCCCTACCATGCCTATTACAACCCTGTCGATTAAGAGGACCTGAGCCATGCGGGCGTTAGTTCGGTGTGTTCTTGCGGTGATCGCTGTCGCTGCGACCGTGGTTGCGGGTCCGGCCGACGTAAGCCTTGCGGCGACGAGCCAGGCGTATCGGTTCGCTATCGCATCGGTTCTACCGACGCGTGAACAGGTGGTGGGTGTGGCGCATCCCGTGGTCGTGACGTTCAGCGCGCCTGTCGCCAATCGACACGCGGCCGAGCGTGGTATTGACGTCAAATCGGTGCCCGCGATGACCGGCACGTTCGAATGGCTCGACGACAACGTTGTGCAGTGGGTTCCCGACCGATTCTGGCCGGCGCACAGCACAGTAGCGCTTTCGGTTGGCGGACTTTCCACCAAGTTCAAAACTGGTCCAGCCGTCGTCGGTGTCGCCGATATCTCCGATCACACGTTCACCGTCAGCATCGACGGGGTCGGCGACGGGCCGCCGCCTCGACTACCCGCGCCGCACCACCGACCTCACTGGGGAGAAGAGGGGGTGATGCTGGCCTCGATGGGCAGACCGGAATACCCGACACCTGTGGGCACTTATACCGTCTTGTCAAAGGAACGCTCGGTGATTATGGATTCGAGCAGCGTCGGCATCCCTACTACCAATCCCGACGGTTACCGGATCCCGGTGGATTATGCCGTGCGTCTCACCAGCCGTGGCCTGTTCGTGCATTCAGCTCCGTGGGCTATCAATTCACTCGGAAGTCAGAATGTCAGCCACGGCTGCATCAGCCTGAGTCCCGCCGACGCCGAGTGGTATTTCAACACGGTCAACATCGGTGACCCGGTGATCGTCCAGGAATCGGGAATAGAGCGACCACACCGGCTTCCCCCACGGGGGTCAGCACCTCATTGATGTGGGCCGCAGCATCAAAATGCTGCGTAGCAACGGGTTTCACTGTCATCGAGGTCGCCACAATCCAGGCTGACAACCACCGCCTACGGTTGCGACGCGCCGCCTGTGCAGGCGCTGCAGCAGGAGGGGCAACCTCAGGCGGGACCGGGCAGGAAGGGCTGACCGGGTACGGGCCCACCAGCCGGCGGCGGACCAGTCGGCGCACCCTTGCCCCCATAGCTACCAGACATGTCGATGAGTGGAGCGCCCGCCGGCACCGGAGCACCCGCCGCCACTGGAGCACCCGCCGCCACTGGAGCACCCACCGCCACTGGAGCACCCACCGGCACCGGCGCACCCACCGGAGCACCAATCGGAACTGGAGCGCCGACAGGCACCGGCGCACCGACCGGGGCACCCACCGGAACCGGCGCAGCCACTGGAGCACCCGCCACCACCGGCGCAGCCACCGGCCCAGGTGCAACTACCGGAACACCAGCCATGTCGGTGAGTGGAGCGCTAGCCGTGCACGCGCCTGTGGTTACCGGCCCTGCACCGGCTAGCGGTCCGCCAGCGGTTGCCGGTCCTCCGCCGGCCTCGGGTCCGCCGGCAGTCGCCACCGTTCCGCTGGCGGGGACCAACGGTGCGGCTTCGCCCGACTGTCCCTGCATGCACGCGTAGCCACCGGTGATGAGCGGGGCAGCTTCTGTCCCCGGGCTCAATGCTATTGCGGCTCCGCATAACCCAGCGCCGGCAACTACTTTGATGCTGAACCGATCAAAGATCATCATCACCGTCAGCTCCTTTCGCGCTCGGATTCCGTCATCAAACGGTGCAGCAGAACCGCATAGCCGTAAGGAAGTCCTGTTTAGACGACGGTCTAATTGTCAGCGGCTGGTGCGCAACACAAGCCACGCCGCACCGCGCCGTTTCCAAACGGTGACGTGCCGTTCCCAAACGGTGACGTTCGGCCAGCGCTGGTCCCTCCAGAAGCGCAGCGGTCGCACAAGCCGGAGACTGTCACGGCACACCCGTTGAGGGGAAGGCGTAGCCGACGAAGCCGATGTCGACCGAGTCACGACACCTCCGAGCGGTCTAACGCTGCAGCACCCACCGGCGCCGGCCCTCAGCGGATGTAAACCTCGTCACCGGTCGGATATCCGCCTCCGATGGTGGTGATGTGGACGTGGTCGTAGTGGCCGTACCCGGATCCTTGCGGGCCGGCGGGCGTGTAGTACACGTCGCGCCAAATGGCGTCTTGGATCCCGAAGCGATCCGCGTTCGCGAGCACGAACGCGACGATCTGGTTGCCCAGCGCGATGCCCTCGGCGCTGCCCGGGTTGGGGATCATCACGTCGAGCGCCAAGCCGTTGGGATGCCACCTCAGCGCATCCGGTCGAACACCGCCGATGCTTTGAATCTCGGGAAATATCGCGCTGATGGTCCGAGACACCAAGATGGTCTTGACCTGCAGACCTGTTGACCGGCACTCAGGGTGAGCATGATGGCGGCGTTGATGGTGAGGATGTGC
>NZ_CAXUCH010000173.1:0-9263 GCF_964249325.1 uncultured Mycobacterium sp.
AGTGGAGACTCTCGGCATGTTCGGCATCACGCTGGCGGTCACCGCAGCGCGGCAGGGGAGATCCCGCGCGCAGGTCCGCGCCCTGTTGCGCCGTGCCAGCTGCGCCGACGCCGTCGTCGACCGGATCAGCGCGGCGGGCGCGGAGGTGCGCTACCAGCGCATCCTCGACGCGCTCGACGAACTGCAGGCACGGGCTGTCAGCGACCGGCGGATCAGCGGCTTCTTGTCCCGCGACGACACGGTGATCGCCCGGATGGCCGCCGCGGTTGACGTCGTCGTAGCCGCCGGGCTGCGCGTCGACCCGGGTGACGGCCAGGCCGCCCACCTGCGGCGGGCCGTGACGTGGCAGCGCTACAGCCGGGGACCCGTGTCCGCCGTGCACCGCAGTTGCGGCGCCGATATCACCAGGGGGTCGCTGCGGCTGTGGTCGCAGGCCGGGGGGTCGCCATGATCGAAACGGATCCCGCCGCCGAGGTCGACGCCCTGGTCGCCGCGATCGGACCCCGGTTGGCATCGCCGAGCGTTCAGCGCCGAGATGCGGTGCTGGTGATGGGCCCGTGGCTGGCAGGCGTCAGCGCTGTGGCCTCGGCGCTGCGCGAACGGCTGCCAGAGCACACCTTCATCGAATCGGCCGACCTGGCGCCGGGCGAGGCACCGATCGCAGTGGTGTTTGTGGTCTCTGCGGCGGCCGCGCTGACCGGCTCCGACTGTGCGCTGCTCGACGCCGCGGCCGCCGACACCGACGTGGTGATCGGCGCGGTGTCCAAGATCGACGCGCACCATAAGTGGCGCGACATGCTCGCGATCGACCGTGACCTGCTGGCCGCCCATGCGCCGCGCTACCGCTACGTGGCATGGATGGGAGTGGCTGCCGCACCCGAGACCGGCGAGCCACGCGTCGACGACCTGGTCGCCGAAGTCAGCAAGCAACTGGCCGACCCGGACGTTGCGCGACGAACGCAGCGCTGTCCTGCGGCAGCGACGGCTGTCGAAATCCGAGCGCACCGTCGCGCTGCGCAGCCAGACCCAGCAGGCGCGCGTCCAGCTGTCCTACTTCGCCCGTAACCGCTGTGCCTCGGTGCGCAGCGAGTTGCAGGAGGACGCGGCGGGGCTGACCCGGCGCAAGCTGACGGGTTTCGAACCCTATGCCCGCGACCGGATCAACGAGGTTGTGGCCGAGGTTAACGACGGCAGCAGCCAGCACCTGGTCGACATGGCCCAGGTGCTGGGTTTGTCCGTCGAGCTGCCGGCCGCCCCGGAGCCACCCGCGGTCGAGGTGCCGGCGCCGCCGCTGAAATCCCGACGGCTGGAGACCCGGCTGATGATGGCCCTGGGCGCCGGTTTCGGTTTGGGGGTGGCTCTGACGCTGAGCCGCCTGCTGGCGAACCTGGCGCCCGGGCTGACGGCGGTAGGGATCGTCGCGTGTGTGGCGATCGGCCTTGTGGTCACCGTGTGGGTGGTGGGCACTCGAGGATTGCTGCACGATCGCGCGGTGCTCGACCGCTGGGTGGGTGAGGCGACCGCGTCGCTGCGATCGGCGGTCGAGCAGCTGGTTGCCACCCGGGTGCTGGCCGCCGAGGCCGCGCTGAGCGCCGCCCTGGGCGAGCAGGACGAACTCGAGCACGCCCGGGTCGCCAACCGGGTGAAAGCGATCGACAGCGAACTGCGCGAGCACGCCGTGGCCACGGCGCGGGCCACCGCGGTGCGTGACCGCGAGATGCCGACGGTGCAGGCCGCGCTGGCAGCGGTGCGACGCGAGTTGGGCGAATCGGACGAGCCCGAAATGGACGAGGCTGCCCCGGACAACCACACGGTGCCGATGACCGGCGCCCCGACCAGCACAGACGATTCGGCTGGGCTCGAGGAGAACGGCGAGTGACGCTCATCTGAATGGTTCCTGTGAGTGAGCTGATACACGCCCGAGCCATCCTGGATAAGTCGCCCGCGATAACCTGTATTCAGAGCCGCAGCGAATGCCAGGGACGAAACACGTCCGAGATTGATACGTACGCAGGAGAAGCTAATGACCTCAGCGACCGTTCCCGGTCTCGATACCGCGCCGACAAACCATCGGGGCCTGCTGGCCTGGGTGGAGGAGGTCGCCGAGCTGACCCAGCCGGACCGGGTGGTCTTTGCTGACGGCTCCGACGAGGAATGGCAGCGGCTGTGCGATCACCTGGTTGAGGCGGGCACCTTCAAGAAGCTGAACGAGAAAAAACGCCCCAACTCCTACCTGGCACTGTCTGACCCGTCCGACGTAGCGAGGGTCGAGTCCCGCACCTTCATTTGTTCCGAGCGCGAAATCGATGCCGGGCCGACCAACAACTGGATGGACCCCGCCGAAATGCGGTCCACCATGACTGAGCTTTACCGCGGCTGCATGCGCGGCCGCACCATGTGGGTGGTGCCGTTCTGCATGGGCCCGCTGGGTGCCGAGGACCCCAAGCTGGGGGTGGAGATCACCGACTCCGAGTACGTCGTCGTCTCGATGAAGGTGATGACCCGGATGGGCACCAAGGCGCTGCAGAAACTCGGCGACGACGGGTTTTTCGTCAAGGCGCTGCACTCGGTGGGCGCTCCGCTGGAGCCGGGTCAACAAGACGTGCCATGGCCCTGCAACGACACCAAATACATCACCCACTTTCCGGAGACCCGCGAGATCTGGAGCTACGGCTCCGGCTACGGCGGCAACGCCCTGCTGGGCAAGAAGTGCT
Source organism: uncultured Mycobacterium sp. (assembly GCF_964249325.1). Classification (NCBI taxonomy): domain Bacteria; kingdom Bacillati; phylum Actinomycetota; class Actinomycetes; order Mycobacteriales; family Mycobacteriaceae; genus Mycobacterium; species uncultured Mycobacterium sp. The sequence continues at coordinate 2,715 of NZ_CAXUCH010000173.1, forward strand.
ACTCGCTGCGCATCGCCTCGGTGATGGCCCGTGACGAGGGCTGGCTGGCCGAGCACATGCTGATCCTCAAGCTGATCTCGCCGGAGAACAAGGCGTACTACTTCGCCGCGGCGTTCCCGTCGGCGTGCGGCAAGACGAACCTGGCCATGTTGCAGCCGACCATCCCCGGCTGGCGGGCCGAAACGCTCGGCGACGACATCGCCTGGATGCGCTTCGGCAAGGACGGCCGGCTCTACGCCGTCAATCCGGAGTTCGGCTTTTTCGGGGTGGCGCCGGGCACCAACTGGAAGTCCAACCCCAACGCGATGCGCACCATCGCCGCGGGCAACACCGTGTTCACCAATGTCGCCCTGACCGACGACAACGACGTGTGGTGGGAAGGACTGGAAGGCGAGCCGGATCACCTGATCGACTGGAAGGGCAACGACTGGGTTATCCGCGAGACGGAAACCAAAGCGGCGCATCCGAATTCGCGGTACTGCACGCCGATGTCGCAATGCCCGATCCTGGCACCGGAGTGGGACGACCCGCAGGGCGTACCGATCTCGGGCATTCTGTTCGGCGCCCGGCGCAAGACCACCGTGCCGCTGGTGACCGAGGCCCGCAACTGGCAGCACGGCGTGTTCATGGGCGCCACCATGGGTAGCGAGCAGACCGCTGCGGCGGAGGGCAAGGTCGGCACCGTGCGCCGCGACCCGATGGCCATGCTGCCTTTCCTGGGCTACCACGTCGGCGACTACTTTCAGCACTGGCTCGACCTGGGCAAGAACTCCGATGAGTCCAAGCTGCCGAAGGTGTTCTTCGTCAACTGGTTCCGCCGCGGCGACGATGGCAAGTTCCTGTGGCCCGGCTTCGGCGAGAACAGCCGGGTGCTGAAGTGGATCGTCGACCGCATCGAGCACAGGGCCGGCGGTCAGGACACCCCGATCGGCATCGTCCCCACCACCGATGACCTCGACCTGGACGGGCTCGACGTCGCCGCTGAGGACGTCGCGCAGGCCTTGGCAGTCAACGCCGACGAATGGCGCAAGGAACTGTCGATGATCGAGGAATGGTTCGAGTTCGTCGGTGAAAAGCTGCCTACCGGCGTCAAAGACGAGTTCGAGGCGCTCAAGCAGCGACTCGCCGAATAGGCGCGAGCAGACGTAAAAGCTCCCGCACGCGCGGCGTGCCGGGGGCTTTTACGTGTCCTCGGCGGGTGTGCGCCGAACCGATTTGGGCAAGTAAACCGCACCCGGTCCAGAACTTGCGGCGGCGTCGGCGGGATTGGATATCGCGCACCGCTTCAGCGACAGGCAACCGCACCCTATGCAGGAGTCCAGGTTGTCGCGAAGCGCCATCAGGCCCGCGATCTGGTCGTCGAGACGCACCCGCCAATCCTTGGACAGTCGGTTCCAGTCGGCGCGAGTCGGCGTGCGGCCGTCGGGCAGCTTCGCCAGCGCGGCGGCGACCTCGTCGAGGCTGAGCCCCACAGTGCGGGCGGCACGAATAAATGCCAAGCGACGCAACATGTTCCGTTCAAATCGGCGCTGTCCGCCAGACGTCCGTGACGCGGTGATCAGTCCGGCGTTCTCGTAGAACCGGATTGCCGAAGCCGCAAACCCACTGCGCTCGGCGATCTCGCCGACCGTCAGCAAATCCCGACTGTCCATTGACCTGCCTCACTCTGCATTGACCTGAAGTTAACTTTAACTACCAGTATGCCGGTATGACGCAAATCGAAAACACCAGACCCGTTGCAATCGTCACCGGCGCCGCCCGCGGCTTCGGCCGGGCGCTGACAGCGGCGTTGCTCGACCGCGGCTGGATCGTCGTCGGCGACGCCCGCCGCGGCGGCGAACTGCAAGCAACTGCACAACAGCTGAACTCGCCGCAGTTCATTCCTCTCACCGGTGATGTGACCGACGCTTCGCATCGCGCCGCACTGCTCGGCGCAGCGGTCGATGCCGGATGGCTCGCGTTGCTGGTGAACAACGCCAGTCGGCTGGGCCCCAGCCCGCAGCCTGCGCTGGCCGACTATCCGCCCGCCGAACTGCGATCGGTCTACGACACCAACGTCTTCGCTCCGCTTGCTTTGATTCAGGCGGCGCTGCCGGCGCTGACCGCCAACCACGGCGTGATCGTCAACCTGACTTCCGATGCTGCCGTCGAGCCCTACCCGCGCTGGGGCGGGTACGGATCGTCAAAGGCTGCGCTCGACCAAATCTCGGCGATCCTGGCCGCCGAGATTCCGGGCGTGCCGGTCTACGCCTTCGACCCCGGTGATATGCGCACCGAGATGCATCAGGCCGCATTCCCTGGCGAGGACATCTCGGATCGCGCCGAGCCCGCATCGGTGGTGCCGGCCCTGCTGCGGCTGCTCGACACTCGGCCCGCGCCCGGGCGTTACCGCACAGCCGACCTCGCGGTGGCCGGCGCATGAGCGTCGCCAGACCGCAGACGCGGTTTCAGCGCCCGCCGGGCTCCGACGCCACGGAGCCGCCTGAAGCGCACGGCGTCGCCCGCGACGCGGTCAAGCTGCTGGTCGCGCAGCCGAGCGGCGTCAGCCACGCCCGCTTCGCCGAGCTGGGTAACTTCCTGCGCGCCGGCGACCTGCTGGTGGTGAACAACTCGGCCACGCTGCCGGCCGCCGTCGACGGCCGCCGCCGCGGGCAGCCCGTCACCGTCCACTTCTCCACCGCGCGTACCGACAACGTCTGGGTGGTCGAAGTGCGGCCCGCGGGCACCGCGACCGCACATCTGCCCGACATCCGGCCCGGTGAGCGCATCGAGCTGCGCGGCGGTGCCGCAGTGGTCGTCAGCTCCTCCTACCCGCTAGCGGGCGTCGAGGGCGCACGGTTGTGGACGGCGCGCGTCGCGGTCGAAGGCCCAGAAGGCGGAGTCGCCTCGTATCTGGCCGGGCACGGGCGGCCGATCCGCTACGCGTATGTGCCGCGGCAATGGCCGCTCGGCTATTACCAAACCGTCTTCGCCCGGCGCCCCGGGAGCGCTGAAATGCCAAGCGCCGCTCGACCCTTCAGCACTGACCTGGTCACCGCGCTAGTCGCCGCCGGTGTTGTCATCGCGCCGATCACCCTGCATGCCGGGGTGTCGTCAGCGGAGGCGGGCGAGCCGCCGGCGCCCGAGCCGTTCGAGGTGCCGGCGACGACCGCGCAGCTGGTGAACCTGGCGCACGCCACGCGTCACCGGGTGATCGCTGTCGGCACCACGGTGACCCGCGCTCTCGAGTCCGCCGCAGGCGCCGACGGCACCGTTTTCCCGGCGGCGGGCTGGACGGAACTGGTACTCGGGCCGGATCACCCGGCTCGGGTGGTCGACGGGCTGATCACCGGATGGCACGACGCCGGTGCCTCGCACCTGTTGCTGCTGGAGGCCGTCGCTGGACCGGAGCTGGTGGCCATGGCGTATCGCGAAGCAGTCGAGCACAACTACCTCTGGCACGAATTCGGCGACAGCGCGCTCTTGCTGCCAGGACCGACCACTTGACACCTGTCAACTTTCGCAGCGGTACAGTCTGCCCATGCAGATCCGCGAACACACGTCCGGTTCCGGCGGCGCCAACAAGCCCGCCGTCATCCTGCACCCGTCTGGCACCGTCGTCACCTTCGACGACCTGGAAGCCCGCGCCCACCGGGTGGCGCACAACTTACCGCGCGCCGGGCTGCAGGAGGGCGACACCGTCGCGATTCTGATGGAGAACAACGAGCACATCCACCCGGTCATGTGGGCGGCCCGTCGCAGCGGCCTGTACTACGTGCCGATCAACACCCACCTCACCGCCGCGGAGGCGGCCTACATCGTCGACAACAGCAGCGCCCAGGCGATCATCGGCTCGGCTGCGCTGCGCAAGACATGCGAGGACTTGGCCGAACATCTGCCGCGCGGGCTGCCCGGCCTGTTGATGATCGCCGACGACGACCTCGACGGTTGGCTGCGCTATCCCAACTGCGTTGCTGACCAACCGGATACACCGATCGACGACGAGCTCGAAGGCGATCTGCTGCAGTACTCGTCGGGCACCACAGGGCGGCCGAAGGGCATCAAACGCGAACTGCCGCACGTGTCGCCGGCCGAGGCGCCCGGCATGGTGGCGGCACTGGTCGGCTTCTGGATGGACCCCGACGCGGTCTACCTAAGCCCCGCCCCGCTCTACCACACCGCGCCGTCGGTGTGGTCGATGAGCGTGCAAGCCGGGGGAATAACGACGGTCGTCCTGGAGAAGTTCGACCCCGAGGGCTGCCTGGACGCCATCGAGCGCTACCGGGTTACCCACGCACAGTTCGTGCCGGCCATGTTCACCCGCATGCTGAAACTGCCTGAATCCGTGCGCAATTCGTACGACGTGTCCAGCCTGAAGCGGGTGATGCACGCGGCGGCGCCTTGCCCGGTGGAAATCAAGAAACAGATGATGGACTGGTGGGGCCCGATCATCGACGAGTACTACGCGTCCTCCGAGGCGATCGGATCGACGTTGATCACCGCCGAGGAGTGGCTGGCCCACCCCGGGTCGGTCGGAAAGCCCATGCTCGGAGCGGTACACATCCTCGACGAAAACGGTACCGAACTGCCCCCGGGGCAGCCCGGGGAGATCTACTTCGAAGGCGGCTATGCGTTCGAATACCTCAACGACCCGGAGAAAACCGCCGCGTCGAAAGACAAACACGGCTGGGTCACCGTCGGCGACGTCGGCTATCTCGACGACGAGGGCTACCTCTATCTGACCGACCGGCGCCACCACATGATCATCTCCGGCGGGGTCAACATCTATCCGCAGGAAACCGAGAACCTGCTCGTCACCCACCCGAAGGTGCTCGACGCGGCGGTCTTCGGCATCCCCGACGCGGAGATGGGCCAAAGCGTCAAAGCGGTGGTGCAGACCGTCGACCCCGCCGATGCCACCGACCAGTTCGCCGACCAGCTGCTGACCTGGCTACGAGATCGGTTGGCGCACTACAAATGTCCGCGGTCTATCTCGTTCGAGGCGCAACTGCCGCGCACCGAGACCGGCAAGCTGTTCAAGCGGGAACTAGTCGAGAAGTATTCGGCGTAACCCATGCTTCGGGTGGTCGACCTGTCGGCGGCGCCGGACGTCGACGTCGCACCGCCGCCGGGGGTGATCGTCGCATTCGGGTCAGCTGCTGACGTTGTCGCCCCCAACGCTGAACCATGGCTTGCCGCAGCCACTTTCACCGTGACCGAAGATCCCAGCGCCGACCGGCGGGTGATCACCGTCGACTCGGTGCCCGACACCCTGGCCGAGCTGCGCGAACGCTGCACCCGATGGCCGCAGGCCAGCGCCGTGTGCGACGACGTGCTGCGCAGCATCGATCCGTATGGGCCCACGCTGGCCGGGGTGGTCACCGAGTCGCTGGCCTACTCCACCTTGCAGGCCGGCCCGGAATTCGCCCGCTGGCTTGCCGAGCGCGGCCCGGCGCGTGTGCCGCAGATCCCCGACCCGGTGCTGAGCGTGCGCGACGGCAACGCCCTGCGGATCACGTTCAACCGGCCGCAGCGCCACAACGCGTTTTCCACCGATACCCGCGCCGCGCTGTTGGAGGCGTTGACCGTCGCGCAGCTCGATCCGTCGGTCGAGGAGGTGGTGTTGAACGGCAACGGGCCGTCGTTTTGCAGCGGCGGTGACCTCGCCGAGTTCGGGACATTCGACGACCCGGCCAGCGCGCATCTGGCCCGCACCCGCCACAGCCCGGCCTTGGTGCTCGACGCGGTTGCCGCCCGGCTCGGGCCGGCCTGCCGCGCCGAGGTGCACGGCCGAGTGCTGGGCAGCGGACTGGAGATGGCGGCGTTTGGCGGTCGGGTGGTGTGCCGACCCGGCGCGGTGTTCGGGCTACCCGAGCTGAGCCTGGGGCTGATCCCCGGAGCCGGCGGTACGGTCAGCGTGACACGACGCATAGGCCGTTGGCGTACAGCGTATTTGGTGCTCTCGGGCAGAACCGTCGACCCCGACACGGCGCTGCACTGGGGGCTGGTCGATGCCATTCGCTAGCCGGGGAGCAGGCCGTGTTGGCGAAAGAACCGCACAATCGCGTCGATCATCAACGGGCCGTCGAGCAGCTCCAGGCTGTTGTGGTCGGCGCCCGGCACCAAGACGAATTCCTTTGGCGTACGGGCTCCGTCGTAGAGCCGCCGACTGAGCTGCGCCGGCACCAGCGTGTCGCGATCACCGGCGATCACCAACACCGGCGCAGCGACCCGAGGGATTCGGTCGATCGACGGATAGCGGTCGGCCAGCACTGCGCCGACCGGTAGCCACGGGTAATGCAACCGGCCGACGTCGGTCAGCGACGTGAACGGCGAGCGCAACACCAGCGCAGCCGGTGGCGACTCGAGCGCGAGCCGAACCGAGACCGCCGCGCCCAGCGACTCACCGAAGTAGGCGACCCGCGCGGGGTCGACTTCCGGGCGGGCAAGCAGGAACGCTCGCGCTGCGCGGGCGTCGGCGGCCAGTCCGTCCTCCGACGGTCGGCCGGGATTGCCGCCATAGCCCCGGTAATCGAACAGCAGCACCGACAAGCCTGCACGACCCAGCGC
>NZ_CAXUCH010000174.1:0-9201 GCF_964249325.1 uncultured Mycobacterium sp.
CTCGCCGACGGGTGGTTCTGGCCGGCGGCGGCCGCGCACCCGTCGCTGCCGCGGGGCGCGCTGCTGCAGGTGGCGGTTGGGGAGCGGGCCCCGCTGCGGCAGGTGTTGGGCGGCCCGTCCGACGATCCGTTCGGGTCGCTGAACCTGGTCGGTGGGCTGCGCCGGTCGATGGCCAAGGCCGGCTACTGCGACCTCAAGGAATTCCAGAAGGTCGGTCTGACCGTCGGCAGCTGAAGGTTAGGCTGGGCCGATGGAACCTGACTATGACGTCTTGATCATCGGTTCGGGTTTCGGGGGCAGCGTCACCGCGCTTCGGCTGACGGAGAAGGGGTATCGCGTCGGGGTCCTCGAAGCCGGTCGCCGGTTCGCCGATCACGAGTTCGCCAAGACCTCCTGGGATCTGCGCAAATTCCTCTGGGCGCCCAAGCTGGGCTGCTATGGCATCCAGCGCATCCATCTGCTGCGCAACGTGATGATCCTCGCCGGCGCCGGCGTGGGCGGCGGATCGCTGAACTACGCGAACACCCTGTATGTGCCGCCGGAGCCGTTCTTCAACGACCGGCAGTGGTCCCACATCACCGACTGGCGCGCCGAGCTCATGCCGCACTACGAGCAGGCGCAGCGCATGCTCGGCGTGGTGCGCAACCCGACGTTCACCGACGCCGACCGCATCGTCAAGGAGGTCGCCGACGAAATGGGCTTCGGCGACACGTGGGTGCCCACTCCGGTCGGGGTGTTCTTCGGCCCGGACGGCAAGAAAGCGCCCGGCAAGACGGTGCCCGACCCGTATTTCGGCGGCGTGGGCCCAGCCCGCACAGGTTGCCGTGAAGTCGGCGAGTGTATGACGGGCTGTCGGCACGGCGCCAAGAACACTCTGGTGAAGAACTACCTCTACCTCGCGGAAAGCGCTGGTACACAAGTGCATCCGATGACCACGGTCACCGGCTTCGAGCAGCTGCCTGACGGGACGTGGCGGGTGCAGACCGTGCGCACCGGCCGCTGGGTACGTAGGCAGAAGAAGACGTTCACCGCGACGCATCTGGTGCTGGCCGCCGGCACATGGGGCACCCAGCACCTGCTGTTCAAGATGCGCGACAAGGGCAAGCTGCCCAAGCTGTCCCACCGGCTCGGCGTGCTCACCCGAACCAACTCGGAATCCATTGTCGGCGCCGGAAAGCTGGAACTCTCGCCGGATCTCGATCTTACCCATGGTGTGGCGATCACGTCGTCGATCCACCCCAGCCCCGACACCCACATCGAGCCGGTGCGCTACGGCAAAGGCTCCAATGCGATGGGACCGCTGCAGACATTGATGACCGACGGCCCCGGCCCCGAAGGAAGCGACGTACCCCGGTGGCGACAGTTGATCCGGCAGGCGCGTGAGGATCCGCGCGGCACTGTGCGGCTGCTCAATGTCCGCCAATGGAGCGAGCGGACGTTGATCGCGCTGGTGATGCAAAATCTGGACAACTCGATCACCACATTCACCAAGCGCGGGTTGTTAGGCCGCCGGTATTCGAGCAAGCAAGGCCACGGCGAGCCCAACCCCACGTGGATCCCGATCGGCAACAAGGTGACTCGACGCATCGCTGAGAAGATCGACGGCGTCGCCGGCGGCACCTGGGGAGAGCTGTTCAATATCCCGTTGACGGCGCACTTCCTGGGCGGCGCCGCGATCGGTGACAGCCCGGAAACCGGCGTCATCGACCCGTATCAGCGGATGTATGGCTATCCAACGCTGTCCGTGCACGACGGCGCCGCGGTCTCGGCGAATCTTGGTGTGAACCCGTCACTTTCGATCACCGCGCAAGCCGAGCGGGCTGCCTCCTTGTGGCCCAACAAGGGGCAGGACGAGCTACGGCCGCCCCAGGGTGAGCCCTATCGCCGCCTGGAGCCGATCGCGCCCAAACACCCCGTGGTGCCCGCCGACGCGCCGGGCGCGCTGCGGTGGCTGCCGATCGAGCCGATCAGCTCTGCGGGGTAGCGCGTCGGCGTCTGGTCAGCTCGCTGAGTCCGATTGCCCGCCTTCTCCTCAGACCGCAACCCGGTCTGCATCGGCGGCGGGCGCTGCCTCCAGCGGCGCCCCGCTGATCACCCGGCTGCGTCGCCCGTGCACATCGACGGGCACATCGCCCATCAGGGTGACGCGGTGCATGAGCCGAGGCTGGTCGTCGTAGTCGTCGACGGCGCGGTGCTGGGTGGCCCGGTTGTCCCACATCGCGACATCGCCGTGCTCCCAGTTCCATCGGATCGTGTTTTCCGGCATGGTGATTCGCCGTTGCAGCAACTCGAGCAGCACATGTGACTCGTGGCTGTCGAGACCGACGAACCCGCGCACGAAATCGCCCGCCAGCAGCGTGCGCTCACCGGTCTGCGGGTGCACCCGCACCACCGGATGCTCGGTGCGGAGATCGGGCTTTTCGAACGCTTCCCGAAATGCGCGCTGCTCGTCGGTCGCGGCGTCGGCCACGACGTAGTCGAATCGATTGCTGTGCAACGCCCACAGGCTCTCGGCAAGGCGCTTGAGCGGTTCGGACAGCGCCGCATAGGCCGCCGCAGTCGATGCCCACAGCGTCGAGCCGCCATAGCTGGGCAGCTCGACGGCCCGCAGGATCGATGCGGCCGGATAGTTGGCGACGAACGTGACGTCGGTGTGCCAGCGCGTCGCCTTGCCGTATTCGGAGTTGATCGGGGTGATGACGGGCGCGTTCTCGGCGGCGAGATACTTCGCGGCTGGGTGCCCGATCGGAATGCCCAGCAGCCGAGCGAACGCCAGCTGCTCGGCGTCGTCGAGATGGTGCTGGCCGCGGAAGAAAGTCACCCGGTGGGCCAACAGTGCCTGGTGGATTGCCTCGATCATGGTGGCGTCGAGGTCACCGCTGAGGCGCACCCCGTCCACTCGGGCGCCGATCCGGCTGCCGAGCTTGGTGATGGTAATCGGAGAAGTCGTCATTGCTGGGTCCTTGGGTGCGCGGCGTATGTAGTCGATTGACTACATACGGTACTGTAGTCATATGGCTACGGCGGTGTCAACGATGCCCGTGGGGCGAGAACAAGTTGCGGCGGCGATACTGGCGGCCGCGGCCGACCTGTTCGCCGAGCGCGGTCCGGCGGCGACGTCGATTCGCGATATCGCCGCCCGGTCAAAGGTCAACCACGGCTTGGTCTTTCGCCACTTCGGCACCAAGGAACAGTTGGTCGGGGCGGTGCTCGATCGCTTGGGCATGACGACGACCGCGTTGCTGCAGAACGGCGCGCCGGCGCCCGAGGTGGAGCAGGCTTTCGACCGGCATATGCGGGTGATGGCCCGCGCACTGCTCGACGGCTATCCGGCGGGGCAGCTGCAGACCCGGTTTCCCGGCGTGTCGCAGCTGCTGGATCAGGTTCGGCCACGCCACCACAGCGACCGCGAGGCACGCTTGGCTGTCGCCAATGCCGTTGCGCTGCAGCTGGGCTGGAGGTTATTCGAGCCGTTTTTGCGCTCAGCTGCCGGTATCGAGGAGATGGCAGACGAGGACGTGCGGCAGGCGGTGGGCACCGAAGTGGCCCGGATCATCGAACCGCACTGACCGCCACGCCGGATCGCCCGTTAGCCGTCAGCCGCTCGAGGCGACGGGCCGGTCTGCACCGCAAGTCTGCGTGAGGCCACGGTGCGCCGGTGTACCGGTTCCCGGCCCGGCGGCTGTTGCGGCGGCGGCAGCAGCGGTTCTCGGACCTGCACCGGGACGGTCGTCGGCTCTTCGGTGCTGAGCTCGAGCTCTTCGCCGGCATGCCGGATCGTCAGCTTGCCGTCGGGCCCGTCGCGCAAGGTGTAGGTGACGTCGTCGTGGGTGGCGCACACGGTCAGCCGGCACCCTTGCCAGCGCAACCGGAACCGCAGGCACGCCATGGCGTCGGGCAGGCGCGGGTTGAGCGACAAGATCGCTTCGTCGTCACGCAGGCCACCGAACCCGGCGACCAGCGCGGTCCAGGCGCCGGCCAGCGACGCCATGTGCAGCCCGTCGCGGGTGTTGTGGTGCAGGTCGCGCAGGTCGATCAGGGCCGCCTCGTAGGCGTAGTCATGAGCCAGCTCCAGGTGCCCAACCTCCGCGCACATCACCGCCTGCGTGCACGCCGACAGCGACGAGTCGCGCACTGTGCGCCGTTCGTAGTAGTCGACGTTGCGCGCCTTCTCTTCAGGCGTGAACGCGTGGCTTTGCCACTGCATCGCCAGCACCAGGTCGGCCTGCTTGATCACTTGTGCCGGGTAAAGCCGCACGTAGGGCTCGTGCAACAACAACGGATACGTGGTGTTGCGCTGAAAGTCCCATTCGGCGAAGGTGGTAAAGCCCTCGCACTGTTGGTGCACGCCCAGTTCCTCGTCATAGGGGATGTGCGCGGCGTTGGCCGCATCACGCCAGGCGGCGGTCTCCTCGGTACTGACGCCCAGCGCGCGTGACTGTTCGGGGTGGCGGGCGCACGCCTCGGCGGCGACGCGCAGGTTGTGTGCCGCCATCAAATTCGTGAACACGTTGTCGCGCATGACCGCGGTGTATTCGTCCGGGCCGGTGACGCCGTCGAGGTGCCACACGCCGTGCCGGTCATGGTGTCCGAGCGAGTGCCAGAGCCGGGCGGTCTCGATCAGGACCTCCAGCCCGCAGTGTTCCTCCAGTGAGTGGTCGCCGGTGACGATGCGGTAGCGCTCGAACGCCATGGCGATATCGGCGTTGACGTGGAAGGCCGCCGTCCCGGCTGGCCAGTAGCCCGAGCACTCCTGCCCACGGATCGTCCGCCACGGGAACGCTGCGCCTTCCAGGCCGAGTTCGGCTGCGCGATCCTTGGCCAGGTCCAGGGTCGCGGCTCTCCACCGCAGCGCATCGGCTGCCGCTTGGGGCGCGGTATAGGTGAGCACTGGAAGCACGAATCCCTCGGTGTCCCAAAACGCGTGGCCGTCATACCCGCTGCCGGTCAGTCCCTTGCCCGGGATGGCCCGAACTTCCGCCCGCGCGCTGGCTTGCAGTATGTGGAACAGCCCGAACCGCACCGCCTGCTGAACGACGGGGTCGCCCTCGACCTCCACGTCCGCGCTGTCCCAGAAGTCGTCGAGGTAGTCGCGCTGGGCGTCCAGCAACCCCTGCCATCCGCTGTAGCGTGCGCCGGTCAATGCCGCCACGGCCTGGTCGCGCAGCGCGGGACGTGACCGCAAACTCGACCACCCGTAGGCCAGGTACTTGACGATGCGCAACTTCTGCCCGGGGCGCAGTCCACAGATCACGGTGGTGCGCGCCAAATCCGGACGTGTGTCGGTGTCGTACTCGACCCGGCCGGGGACCTCGATGTCGTGGTCCATCACGGCGGACATCATCAGTCCGCTGGCCCGGGTCCGGTGCATCAGCATTGACCGCTGTCCGTTGCAGTCCTGCTCGACCGCTTCGAGTGGATTGTCCAACACCGCGGCCACGCGCGGATCACTCGAACTCTCCGGCAGGTCCTCGTTGGCGACCAGCTCTGATTGCAAAGTGACCCGGACGAATTCCTCGATGGCCTCGACCACGTACTCGATGGCCGCCACACTTCGCTGGACCAGCGACACTAGCCGGGTCGACACCACCTTCACCTGCTTGCCCGCCGGCGAGCGCCAGTGCGCGCGGCGGGTCAGTGTTCCCGCCCGCAGGTCCAGGGTTCGCTCGTGGTCGAGCAGTTCGCCATAGCGGACGTCGAACGGCTCGTCGTCGACCAGCAGCCGGATGATCTTGCCGTTGGTGACGTCGACAATGGTCTGTCCGGCCTCCGGGAACCCGTATCCCGCCTCGGCGTAGGGCAGCGGCCGCACTTCGTAGAACGAGTTCAGGTAGGTGCCCGGAATGCCGTGCGGCTCACCTTCATCCAGGTTGCCCCGTATTCCGATGTGCCCGTTGGACAACGCGAACAGCGATTCCGACTGCGCCAGCAGGTTGAAGTCCAACCGGGTTTCGCGCACCTGCCAGGGTTCGACGGGAAAGGCTTCTTCAGTGATCATGACCGCGCCCTACAGCAGGTCGGCCAGGTCGCTGACGACGACGTCGGCGCCGTTGCGGCGCAAGTCCTCGGCTTGACCCAGCCGGTCGACGCCGACCACGAAACCGAAGTTTCCGGCGCGGCCCGCAGCCACGCCGGACAGGGCGTCCTCGAACACCGCCGCCGCGCTGGGTTCGACGCCGAGCAACTCGGCCGCGCGCAGAAACGAATCCGGGGCCGGCTTTCCGGGCAGGTGCTCTTCGCGCAGCGTCACGCCGTCCACTCGCTGCTGGACGAACCGGTCGAGGCCAGTGACCTCGAGCACGTCGCGGGTGTTGGCGCTGGAGGAGACCACCGCCACCTTCAGTCCCGCGTCGGCGACCGCCTCCAGATAGCGTCGCGACCCGTCGAACACTTCGACGCCGTCCTCGTGCAGCGTCTTCTGGAAGGCGTCGTTTTTGCGGTTGCCCAGCCCGTGCACTGTCTCGGCGTCAGGGGGGTCGTCCGGTTCTCCCTCGGGCAGCTCGATACCGCGGCTGGCCAGGAAGGACCGGACCCCGTCTTCGCGTTTCTTGCCGTCCACGTATTCCCGGTAGTCCGCGACTGGGTCGAACGGTACGAACTGCTCACCGGTGCGCTCAGCACGTTCGCGAAGGTAGGCGTCGAACATGGCTTTCCAGGCCTTGGTGTGCACGTTTGCGGTGTCGGTGAGCACACCGTCGAGGTCGAACAGACAGGCGTGCACCGTCTCCGGTAAACCCAGCACAGGCAACCTCACTTCCAGCTGACGGCAGTTGCGGCGATACCACTTCACCATGCCATGCATCCCTGGGCGGCAATTTCGCGTGCACGACACCAAGTCGCTGCTTAGTGACGCCGGTTGGGTTGTCGTTGCGCCCATAGACTAAGCCGGTGGAATCAGCATCGCCCCGGCCCGTGCTGGTGGTCGACTTCGGCGCGCAGTACGCCCAGTTGATCGCCCGACGGGTGCGCGAAGCGCGCGTGTTCTCGGAGGTGATCCCCCACACCGCCTCGGTGCAGGAAATCAAGGCGCGTGACCCCCAGGCGATTGTGTTGTCCGGCGGGCCGGCCAGCGTCTACGCCGACGGCGCCCCGCAGCTCGATCCGGAACTGTTCAACCTCAATGTCCCGGTGTTCGGCATCTGCTACGGATTCCAGGCCATGGCGCAGAGCCTCGGCGGAACCGTCGCGCGCACCGGCACCAGCGAGTACGGCCGCACCGAACTGGTGGTCACCGGCGGCGATCTGCATGCCGATCTGCCTGAGACCCAGCCGGTGTGGATGAGTCACGGTGACGCCGTCACCGCTGCACCGGATGGTTTCGACGTGGTGGCCACCAGTGCGGGCTCCCCGGTGGCCGCGTTCGAGAACCGCGCCCGACGCCTGGCCGGCGTGCAGTACCACCCCGAGGTGATGCACAGCCCGCACGGTCAGCAGGTGCTCAGCCGGTTTCTGCACGAGTTCGCCGGCATCGGCGCTGAGTGGACGCCCGCCAATATCGCCGACACGCTCGTCGAGCAGGTGCGGGCGCAGATCGGCGACGGGCACGCGATCTGCGGACTGTCCGGTGGGGTGGATTCGGCGGTGGCCGCTGCGCTGGTGCAGCGCGCCATCGGTGACCGGTTGACCTGTGTGTTCGTCGACCACGGGCTGCTGCGCGCCGGTGAACGCGCGCAGGTGCAGCGCGATTTCGTTGCTGCCACCGGCGCCAACCTGGTCACGGTCGACGCGGCGACGATCTTCCTGGACGCGCTGACCGGGGTGACCAACCCCGAGGGCAAACGCAAGATCATCGGGCGGCAGTTCATCCGGGCCTTCGAGGGCGCGGTGCGCGACGTGGTGAGCCGCGATACCGAAATCGAGTTCCTGGTGCAGGGCACGCTGTATCCCGATGTGGTCGAGTCCGGGGGAGGCAGCGGCACCGCCAACATCAAAAGCCACCACAACGTCGGCGGGCTGCCCGGCGACTTGAAGTTCAAACTGGTCGAACCGCTGCGGCTGCTGTTCAAAGACGAGGTGCGCGCGGTCGGCCGGGAACTCGGGCTGCCGGAGGAAATCGTTGCGCGCCAACCATTTCCGGGCCCAGGTCTGGCGATTCGGATCGTCGGGGAAGTCACCGCGGCGCGCCTGGACACGCTGCGGCGCGCCGACGCGATCGCGCGCGAGGAGCTCTCTACAGCGGGTCTGGACAGCCAGATCTGGCAGTGCCCGGTGGTGTTGCTGGCCGACATCCGCTCAGTCGGGGTGCAGGGCGATGGCCGCACCTACGGACACCCGATCGTGCTGCGACCGGTGTCCAGTGAGGACGCCATGACCGCCGACTGGACGCGGGTGGCCTACGACGTGCTGGAGCGCATCTCGACCCGGATCACCAACGAGGTCGCCGAGGTCAACCGCGTGGTGTTGGACATCACCAGTAAACCGCCCGCCACTATCGAGTGGGAGTAGCAGCCACACTGCGGCGGGCGGCTAGCAGTTGCGCGCATCGCATCCTTCGCCCGGCGCTCTGGAGGTGGGATGGTCGTTGTGCCGCCTCATAGCGATTAGCTCGACTAACGACTGCACGGAAGTCGCTCGAAGGCGGGCAAACGGTATTGCCTTCGCCCGAGGTGAGTGACGGAGTGATCGCTGAGGCCCAAGAGGCCTGTGGGGCAGTCGAAAACGATGCCTCCTCGAGGGATCCGGAGCCCGCTTGACCTTGTCGGGGGGTCAGGTGTTTACTTCGACTATATCGAACATATATTCGAAAACAATTGGACGTTCGACCGGCCCAGGAGGGGAGATTATGACCAGCGCTCTTGCCCTCGACCAGCGGCACGGTGACCGCTTTCAGCAGCTGAAACTGCTGCGCCGGCAGATGGCGGAGGTGTCTGGGAAAGTAGGCGCCGGGCGACGTGGGTACGCCCATTCCGATGAGCTGCTACCCGAGTCGGAAACCGCGCTGCCGATACCGCAGCTGCTGGCCGAGACGCTGCCTGCCGCATTGCCGCGCGGGACGGTGGCGGTGGTCTCGGGAGCCCGGTCGCTGCTGCTGAACATGCTGGCCGCAGTGACGGCTGCCGGCGGGAACGCGGCCATCGTCGGTCAGCCGGACATTGGGCTGCTGGCCGCTGTGGAGATGGGGGCGGACCTGAGCCGGCTCGCAGTGATCCCCGATCCCGGGACCGATCCGGTGGAGGTCGCCGCGGTGCTTATGGACGGGAT
>NZ_CAXUCH010000175.1:0-9192 GCF_964249325.1 uncultured Mycobacterium sp.
CCCAGGGCGTGTAGGCATGCGGCGGCAACCCGCGGATGGCCGGGCCGGGCGGCGGCGGATATCCCCCCTCGGGCGGCGGAGGCGGTGGATGGTAGCCACCTTGCGGCGGATGCTGAGGATCCGGCCCGGCGGCGGGTGAGGCGGGTTGGTCGGTCATGGACGCCTTCCATGGGCGAGGGGCTAGCTGCAGGCGGCCTTACGGTACCCGACCACCGGCCTACCCGAGCTGTCGTCGCCGAAAGCGCGGGGCGGCTGCGGACCAACCGGCTCGTTAGTTTGCTAGCGCAATTAATTTGCTCGACAGCGCTCTCGCTACCGGCGGCGGGGACCCTCAGAGAGAAAACCCAACAAGTCGTGGCGGGTGATGACCCCAACCGGCTTGCCGTCCTCGACCACCATCAGCGCGTCCCAGTCCCGCAGCGCCTTGGCGGCAGCACTGACCAACTCGCCGGCCCCGATCATGGGCAGCGGCGGGCTCATATGCAGCCCCACCGCGTCGGCCAGCTTGGCGCGGCCTTCGAAAACGGCTGACAGGAGTTCGCGTTCGGACACGCTGCCGGCCACCTCGCCGGCCATCACCGGCGGCTCGGCGCCGACGACCGGCATCTGGGACACCCCGTACTCGCGCAGAATCCCGATGGCGTCGCGGACCGTCTCCGACGGGTGGGTGTGCACCAAGTCGGGCAGCACGCCGGATTTTCCGCGCAGAACGTCTCCGACCGTGGGTTGTTCCATCGATCCATCCAATCGGCTGCGCAGGAAGCCGTACGAGGACATCCACGCGTCGTTGAAGATCTTCGACATGTAACCGCGGCCGCCGTCGGGCAACAGCACCACGATCAGCCCGTCCGGTCCAGCGTCCTCGGCAACTTTGAGCGCAGCGACCACCGCCATCCCGCACGACCCGCCGACCAGCATGGCCTCCTCGCGAGCCAGCCGCCGGGTCATCTCGAACGAATCCGCGTCGGACACCGCGATGACTTCGTCCGGGACGCTCGGGTCGTAGGCCGCCGGCCAGAAGTCCTCGCCGACTCCCTCGACCAGGTAAGGCCGCCCGGTGCCGCCCGAGTAGACCGACCCTTCCGGGTCGGCGCCGATCACCCGCACTGCTCCACCCGACACCTCCTTGAGGTAACGGCCCGCACCGGTGATTGTCCCGCCGGTCCCGATACCGGCTACGAAATGCGTGACCCTGCCCTCGCTGTCGGCCCAGATCTCCGGTCCGGTGGTTTGGTAATGGCTCGCCGGCCCTTCGGGATTCGCATACTGATCCGGCTTCCACGCACCGTCGATCTCGCGGGCCAACCGGTCGGAGACGCTGTAGTAGCTATCCGGGTGGTCGGGCGGCACCGCCGTCGGGCAGACCACGACTTCTGCGCCGTAAGCGCGCAGCACGTTCTGCTTGTCCTCGCTGACTTTGTCGGGGCAGACGAACACACACTTGTATCCGCGCTGCTGGGCCACCATGGCCAACGCGACCCCAGTGTTGCCGGACGTTGGTTCGACGATGGTGCCGCCCGGTTTCAGTTGACCAGCGGCCTCGGCGGCGTCGATCATCTTGATCGCGATCCGGTCCTTAGCGCTTCCGCCCGGGTTGAGGTACTCGACCTTGGCCACCACGGTTGCGACCCCAGGCGGCACGACAGAATTCAGCCGAACCAGTGGTGTGTTGCCGATGAGTTCACTGATGTGCCGAGCGATCCGCATGGATTCATCGTCTCAGGCGATCTGCTTGATCGGCGCTCGGCACCTCACTGGTGAGCTGGTGCTTACCGCCGTCGCCTGCGGCTAGTCGGTGGCTTCGCGGATGTACTCGCCGATCTGGCGCAGTGAGCGCTTCGCCTCAGGCACCACCGGGGCGGCGACTTGGAAGTCGTGAATCTGCCCGGGCCAGATCCGCACCTCGGCCGGCACCCCGACCGCGGCCAGCCTGCGGGCCGCCAATCGCGCGTCGTGCAGCAACACCTCGGAACCAGACACGTGAATCAGTGTGCGCGGCAATCCCGGTCGGAGGTGGTCCAGCGGCTCGTAGAGCTCTTCCGGCTCACCGTCGACGATGTGGCTGGCGGCGGCAACGCCGACCAGGGCCACCAATGCGTCGAAGGCCTGCGCCGAGAACATGGCGTCGGTCTTGATGTTGGGATGCGACTGCTTGGCCTCCTTGGCCAGCTGCAGCAACGGCGAGATCGCCACCATGGCAGCCGGTTCCTCGTCCGCCTCTTGCAGCCGCTGCGCAAGCGCCAGCGCCAGGTAACCACCCGCGGAATCGCCTGCCAGCACGATCTGATCGGGGTCATAACCGCGCAGCCGCAACCAACGGTAGGCGTCGTGACAGTCGTCGATCGCCATGCCAACGGAGTGTTTGGGGATCAGCCGGTAGTTGACCACCAAAACGGGTGAGTCCGCGTATCGCGACAGTGCGTTGACCACCCTGCTGTGCGAGTTGGCCCCGCACGTCAAAAAGGCGCCGCCGTGCAGGTAGAGCACCACCCGACGCTTGCCGTCAGCCGGCAGCACACCGAGGGCGCGGACGAGCTGCGCGGTGGCGTGGGGCAACTCGACGGTGGTGCGGACGGTGCCGGGTGCCGGAAGCAACACGCGGCACGCGAAGTCGATCAGACCGAACGGCCAGGGCATACGCGGGACACGGCTTCCGAACGCTAAGGCGGGCCGGATCGTCAGCCGCGACGCCAACGAGAGCACCCGAGCGGGAAGGCTTGGACCGGTCTCGATGACTTCGACGGGAACGCCGTCGCTGATGGGCCTGTGGCGCGGAAATTGCGGAGAACGAAGGGTCTCGCGCAGGACAACGGCGGGTCTGTCCTCGCGGGATGTCCCGGCTATTTTGCTAGGTGCGGTCATGCTCAACACTTCCTACGCCGTTGTAGTGCGGTACAGCATGTCGACGAGGTAGCGGAGCGACCGGTTCATCTTTCTCATACTTCGGGATACCCGCCCCGGGCACCCAGCCAACCTCGCAAACTTAGCTTGGCACCGATAAGAACTTCAACAATCAAAGAGTCCGATTCGATACCCGATTTGATCCGGCCTGTGATCGCTTCGGCCCGCAGCTACCGGATTCGGGCCAGTGGGCGCCCTAAACTATTGACGTGGACATACGCGCGCCACGCCGATCCTTGATCGCGCTGGCCGCAGCGGGTGCATTGGCGTCGACCGGGACGGCGTACCTGGGTGCACGTAACCTGCTGATCGGCCAAGCGCAACAGGCGCGCAGCGTAATTCCGAAGGCTTGGGACATCCCGCCACGCGCCGATGGTGTGTACACACGTGGCGCTGGGCCGGTGCAGCGCTGGCACCGCGGCGTGCCTTTCGATCTGCACTTGATGGTCTTCGGGGATTCGACGGCGACCGGCTACGGCTGCCGTAGCGCCGACGAAGTGCCCGGTGTGCTGCTCGCGCGTGCGCTCGCAGAGCGCACGGGCAAACGAATCCGGTTGAGCACCAAGGCAATTGTGGGTGCCACCTCCAAAGGGCTGTCCGGTCAGGTCGACGCGATGTTCGTCGCCGGACCACCGCCGGATGCGGCGGTGATCATGATCGGCGCCAACGACGTGACCGCCCTCAATGGGGTCGCGCCCTCGGCTCGTCGGTTGGGGGCGGCGGTCTGGAGGCTGCGGGCCAGCGGTGCGGTGGTGGTCGTCGCCACATGCCCAGACTTCGGCGTGATCACCGCAATCCCGCAGCCGCTGCGCTGGCTGGCACGCACCCGGGGTTTGCGGCTGGCTCGCGCCCAGGCCGCAGCGGTCAAAGCGGCCGGTGGTGTCCCGGTGCCGCTGGCGGACCTGCTGGTGCCGCACTTCCGCACATCGCCCGACCTGTTGTTCTCCGAAGACCGCTACCACCCGTCGGCGGCCGGCTATGCCCTGGTGGCCGATCAGCTGCTGCCGGCGTTGTGCAGTGCGCTGGGCGAATCGACCGGCGGGTTAGCGGCTGAACTGCCATCCACGTCCGGTGCCGCCAGAACCGGCGTGGGTCGCATCCGTCTGCGGATCTTGTCGCGGCTGTGGCGGCGGCCCACCACCGGGGTGCCCGCACCCGTCGTCGTAGCCACCGGCGGCTAGCACGGTATCGACCGCTACCGGTCCACGGCCCGCATCGACGTCGCGCTAGATTCGGTTCAGCCTGGCCACAACGCAAGCCGGGGACTCCGGTCTAGCCCACATCTGATGGAGGGAGCCGATCGTGCCGGAAGCTGTCATCGTCTCAACTGCCCGCTCACCGATCGGCCGTGCCGCCAAAGGATCCCTGGTCACCATGCGGCCTGACGATCTGGCTGCGCAGATGGTGCGCGCCGCGCTCGACAAGGTGCCCGCGCTGAGCCCGCACCAGATCGACGACCTGATGATGGGCTGCGGCCAGCCGGGCGGTGAATCGGGCTTCAACATCGCCCGCGTGGTCGCTGTGCAGCTGGGCTACGACTTTTTGCCCGGCACCACTGTCAATCGGTATTGCTCGTCGTCGCTGCAGACCACGCGGATGGCCTTCCACGCGATCAAGTCCGGCGAGGGCGACGCGTTCATCTCCGCGGGCGTCGAGACGGTATCCCGATTCGGCAAGGGCACCTCCGACTCGTGGCCGGACACCAAAAACCCGATATTCGCCGAAGCCCAGGATCGCACGGCCGCCGCAGCCCAGGGCGCCGACGAATGGCACGACCCGCGCGCCGACGGGACGCTGCCCGACATCTACATCGCGATGGGCCAGACCGCCGAAAACGTCGCGCTGCTGACCGGGATCAGCCGCGAAGACCAAGATCACTGGGGCGTGCGCAGCCAGAACCGCGCCGAAGAGGCGATCAAGAGCGGTTTCTTCGAACGCGAGATCGAGCCAGTCAGGCTGCCGGACGGCACCACAGTCAGCGTAGACGACGGGCCCCGGCCGGGCACCACCTACGAGAAGGTGAGCCAGCTCAAGCCGGTGTTCCGGCCCAACGGCACGGTCACCGCGGGTAATGCCTGCCCGCTGAACGACGGCGCCGCCGCAGTTGTGATCACCAGTGACACCAAAGCCAAGGAGCTGGGCCTGACGCCGCTGGCCCGCATCGTGGCCACCGGCGTGTCCGGGCTCTCACCGGAGATCATGGGCTTGGGACCGATCGAGGCAACCAAGAAAGCGCTGGCCAACGCCGGCATGTCGATCCGCGACATCGACCTGGTCGAGATCAATGAAGCTTTCGCGGTGCAGGTACTGGCATCGGCTCGCGAGCTGGGTATCGACGAGGACAAGCTCAACGTCTCCGGCGGGGCAATCGCGCTGGGCCATCCCTTCGGCATGACCGGCGCCCGCATCACCGCAACGCTGCTCAACAACCTGCAGACCTACGACAAGACGCTCGGCCTGGAGACCATGTGCGTCGGCGGGGGCCAGGGCATGGCGATGATCATCGAGCGGCTGAGCTGACGCCGCATCGAGTCTGCATCCTTGGCATCGACTCTGCATCCACGGCGCGTTGACCACGGCAGACGGCGCCGTCACCGCAGCGTCGACGCAGTCAACGCAGACTCGACGACCTCATTGCAGAATCGGCGCAAAGATAAGCCGGCACGCGCGGTACACGTGCCGGCTTCTCGTCGCCAAAGCTAATCGTTCTGCAGGTAACTCAACAGGCGCAGGATCTCGATGTACAGCCAGACCAGCGTGACGGTCAGGCCCAGAGCAATGCCCCACGCTGCCTTCTCCGGCGCCCCGGCACGCACCATCTGGTCGGCCGCGTCGAAGTCGATGAGGAAGCTGAACGCCGCGATGCCGATGCAGACCAGCGAGAAGATGATGGCCAACGGCCCGCCGCTGCGCAGGCCCAGACCCTCACCGTGGCCGACACCGAACATGCCCAGCACGAGGTTGCCGATCATCAGGGCCAGCACGCCGAACAACCCGGCCACGATCATGCGGGTGAACTTCGGCGTAACACGGATGGCACCGGTTTTGTAGACGACGAGCATGCCAGCGAACACCCCAAGGGTGCCCAGGATCGCCTGCCCGATCAGCACTCCGGCGTTGGTGGACGACACGGCGAAGTGGGCCAGGACGAACGAAAACGCGCCGAGGAACAGGCCCTCCAGCGCGGCGTAGGTCAACACCAGCGCCGGGCTGTCCTGCTTGCGTCCGAAGGTGGCGATCAGCACCAAGGCCAGCCCGCCGAACGCGCCGACGAAGGTAAACGGCATGGCCAAGGCAAGATTGCCCGCCACCATGAAGTAGGACACCACCGCGACCGCCGACAGCACTGCCAGCGTGAAACCGGTCTTGGTGACGACATCGTCAATGGTCAGCGGGCGCGAAACGCCGGTCCGCCGGTCGTACGGAGCCACGTAAGGGTCCGTGTGGTACCCGTACTGGGTCGCGGCACCGGCAGCGCCGCTACCGAACTGCGCGTATCCGCCGCGCTGCTTGGGCAGCGAACGAAATACTGGGTTGCTAGTCTCCCGCACCGTCGGATCCTCTCCTTGATTTGTGGCTTCGAGCTGTGCGAACACCTGTTCAACGATCAACGGCTCGGCCGGGTTCCCGGCCCGGAAACGTCTTGAAGCCGCTCTCCAGCTAAACCTTACCCGCGGGCGCTGCTCCTGGGGCAACGATCTAGATTGCTGATCAGTCTTGGCGTGCATCCGACGGAAGGAGACCGCGCGCGTGACGGGCGAATCTGGCGAGATCCTGACCCGCATCGACGATGGTGTCGCCGTCGTGACACTCAACCGCCCCAAGGCGATCAACTCGCTTACCCAGAACATGGTCAACGCGCTCAGCGCAGTTCTCATCGAATGGGAACACGACGACGCCGTGCGCGCCGTGGCTCTCGAAGGGTCCGGCGACCGCGGTCTGTGCGCCGGCGGCGATGTTGTGGCGATTTACCACAGCGCACGTGCCGACGGTGTTGCGGCGCGGCGGTTCTGGCGCGACGAATACCTGCTCGACGCCCAAATCGCCCGGTTTCCCAAGCCGTATGTGTCGTTGATGGACGGCATCGTGATGGGCGGTGGTGTCGGTGTCGGCGCGCATGCCAACATTCGGGTGGTGACCGATACGACGAAGATGGCGATGCCTGAGGTGGGCATCGGGTTCATTCCCGACATCGGCGGCACTTACCTGCTCTCACGGGCTCCAGGGTCGCTGGGCCTGCACGCGGCACTGACCGGGGCGCCGTTCTCCGGGGCCGACGCCATTGCAATGGGATTCGCCGACCACTACGTGCCGCACGAGAAGATGCAAGCGTTCACCCGCGCGATCGTCACCGACGGCGTCGAACGCGCACTCGCCGACCATGCGGTCGAACCGCCCGCGAGTAGCCTTGCCAGCCAACGGGATTGGATCGACGAGTGTTATGCGGGCGACACTGTTGCCGACATCGTCGCTGCGCTGCGCGGCCATGACTTTGCGGCGGCCAACGACGCGGCCAACCTGATCGGCACCCGCTCGCCCATCGCGCTTTCGGTGACACTCCAGGCGGTGCGTCGCGCCGCGAAACTGGACACACTCGAAGATGTCCTGGTCCAGGACTATCGCGTGTCGTGCGCCGCACTGCAATCACACGACCTGGTCGAAGGCATCCGCGCCCAGCTGGTGGACAAGGACCGCAACCCAAAGTGGTCGCCGGCATCGCTTGCCGAGGTCAATGCGGCCGACGTTGAAGCGTATTTCGCGCCCGTCGAAGACGATCTGAAGTTCTAGAAAGGCAGCACATGACCGAAAAAGAATGGGAAACCATCCTGGTCGAACGCGACGGACGCGTCGGCACCATAACACTGAACCGGCCGCAGGCGCTCAACGCACTCAACACCCAGATGATGACCGAAGTCACGACCGCTGCAATCGAATTCGACGACGACCCAGATATCGGTGCGATCATCATCACGGGTTCGGCGAAAGCTTTCGCCGCCGGTGCGGACATCAAAGAAATGGCCAGCCTGACGTTCGCCGACGTCTTTGGCGCCGACTAATTCGCTCGCTGGTCGAAGCTGGCCGCGGTACGTACCCCGATGATCGCCGCAGTGGCCGGCCACGCGCTCGGCGGCGGCTGCGAGCTGGCGATGATGTGCGACGTGCTGATTGCCGCCGAGACAGCCAAATTCGGCCAGCCGGAGATCAAACTCGGTGTACTGCCCGGCATGGGGGGCTCGCAGCGGCTAACGCGGGCCATCGGGAAAGCCAAGGCCATGGATCTCATCTTGACCGGGCGCACCATCGACGACGCCGAAGCCGAGCGCAGCGGTATGGTGTCGCGGGTGGTCCCAGCCGACGACCTGCTTACAGACGCCAAACCTGTGGCCACCACGATTGCGCAGCTGTCTTTATCGGCGACCCGGATGGCCAAAGAAGCCGTCAACCGGGCGTTCGAATCCACCTTGGCCGAAGGGCTTCTCTACGAACGTCGGCTATTCCACTCGGCTTTCGCCACCGATGACCAGTCCGAGGGCATGGCGGCGTTCATCGAAAAGCGGCCTGCGAACTTCACCCATCGCTAGCTCAGCCCGCCGGCACCTACCAGCGCGTGATATCCGCCGACGACATCGGTGGCCCGGTGCAGCCCGAGGTCCTGCAGCGCCGCCGCGGCCAGGCTGGACGTGTAGCCCTCCGAGCAGACGATCACCCACTCGACGTCGTCGTCGACGGCTTGTGGCAGCCGGGCGTCGCTGGTCGGGTCGCATCGCCATTCGAGCACGTTGCGTTCGATGACTAGCGCGCCCGGGACCCCGCCTTCGACAGCGCGCTGGGGCTGCGGACGGATGTCGACCAGCACGGCGCCCCGCCGCAGCGCGTCGGGTACCTGCTCGGCGGTGAGCCGGCACAACCGGGTCCGCGCGACATCCAGCATCCGGTCGATCCGGCTGGTCATGGCACCTGGTCGGTCAATTCGGTGCGCCGACGGCGCAGCGTATTGCGGTCGGTGACTTCGTAATACGACATCGCGGTCAGCGGCGGCGAGTACGCATGCACGCTAAGCGTCGGCCCCGCCGGCGCCTCCGGCTGCGGCGGCGGAGCCCAGACCACGTCATGCACCCAGCCCAGCGGAAACCCGGCCTGATCGCCAGCGTCTAGCCGTCGGCGCCGTAATTGCTCGCCCTCCCAGCGGAATTCGTCGAGCACCCCGGACAGCAACGTCAACGCCCCGAGTGATCCGCCGTGGTCGTGCAGCTCGGTGGCGTGTCCCGGCACCCAGCTGATCAGCCAGAT